>DASQWY010000639.1:0-39786 GCA_035640005.1 Actinomycetes bacterium | reverse complement strand
GCCGCCGGCCGCCCGCAGCCACTGGGCGACCATGGCCAGGCGCATGACCACGTACCCGGCGGTGACCACGGTCAGGTCGCCGGCGGTCATGGCCGCCGGCACCCCGGCGGCCAGGATCAGCGCCCCGGCGATCTGGACCAGGGTGGTGACCCGGTAGGCGACGTCGTCGGTGTCGTAGGCCGAGGCGAACCAGGTGAAGTTCATCCACGCCCACCAGATGGCGAAGAACACCAGCAGGTAGCCGAGGACGGCGCCGGCCGCCTGCCCCCGGCGAGCGCGTGGCCGAGGCGGGCGGCGGCCTGCGCCACCGCCACCACGAAGCACAGGTCGAACAGCAGCTCCAGCGGGGTGGAGGCGCGGTGGGGCTGGTCGCGGTCGCGCGCCCGCAGCGGCCGCCGCAGGCGCCCGCCGGAGCCGAGCGAGCGGCTGGTCATGGCATGCACATCCTGCCTCGACCGCGGGCCCGGCGCCTACACTGCTGGCACGCCGCCACCGCGGCGGCGGTGGAGGTGAGGCGATGGCCACGGTGACGGTGGCGGCGGTGCAGGCAGCGCCGGTGTTCCTCGACCGCGACGCCACGGTCGACAAGGTCTGCAAGCTGGTGGACGAGGCCGTCTCGCAAGGCGCCGGGCTGGTGGTGTTCCCCGAGACCTTCGTGCCGACCTACCCCGACTGGGTGTGGCGGACCAGGCCGTGGGACGCCGACGCGACCGCGCTGTTCGCCCGCCTGCTCGACCAGTCGGTGACCGTGCCCGGCCCGGTGACCGAGGTGCTCGGCGAGGCCGCCCGCCGTGGCCGCGCCTGGCTGTCGGTGGGGGTGAACGAGCGCGACCCGCTGGGCAGCACGCTGTACAACACCCAGCTGTACTTCGGGCCCGACGGGACGCTGCGGGCCAGGCACCGCAAGCTGGTGCCGACCGGTGGCGAGCGGCTGGTCTGGGGGATGGGCGACGGCTCCACCCTGACGGTGCTGGACACGCCGTTCGGGCGCCTGGGCGGGCTGACCTGCTGGGAGAACTACATGCCGCTGGCGCGCGCCGCGCTGTACGCCAGGGGCGTCGAGATCTACCTGGCGCCCACCTGGGACAACTCCGAGGTGTGGGTGCCGACCCTGCGCCACATCGCCAAGGAGGGCCGCGTCTACGTCGTCGGCGTCAACTTCTGCCTGCGCGGCTCGGACGTGCCCGCCGGCGTGCCCGGGCGCGAGCGCCTGTACGGCGGCGACGACGACTGGCTGTCGCGCGGCAACACCGCCATCGTCGGCCCCGACGGCAGCGTGCTGGCCGGGCCGCTGGTGGAGCGGGAGGGGATCCTCTACGCCGAGCTCGACACCGCCCGCGCCCGCGCCGCGCACCAGCAGTTCGACCCGGTCGGCCACTACGCCCGCGCCGACGTGCTGCGCCTGGTCGTCGACACCGAGCCGAGGGCGGCGGTGTCGTTCCGCGCGCCCGCCGAGGCCGATCAGGCCGAGGCGGCCGGTCCCGCCGAGCCCACCCCCTGAGGCGCGCGACCCGGCCGTCCCCCCGAACGCCGACCGTGCGAAACTTCTCATGCTTTCGCCGGCTCGGGGGGCAACATGCGCCATTTTCTCAACGTCGTGTTAATCACGACGTTGGTCATCCTCGTCGCTTCGGCGCTGTTCGTCCTGACGGTGATCCTGCTCGGCGAGGCCGTGCGAGGCTGGCGGCGGTTCGGGCGGCGCCACCGGCGGGGGTGAGCCCGCCCGGCCAAGGAGGAGCACCGATGGAGGTCGCGAGGGGAACCGAAGGGTCCTACCAGGAGGGCGACGCCGGCAGGTTCAACGGGCGGGTGTGGCTCAGCCCGGGGCTGTCGGCGCCCGACGGCACCTCCATGCAGGTGGTGCACTTCGGCGCCGGCGCCCGCACCCACTGGCACGCGCACGCCGGCGGCCAGCTGCTGTACGGGGTCAGCGGGCGCGGGCGGGTCCGCTCGCGCGGCGGGGCCGGCCACGTGCTGGTTCCCGGGGACGTCGTCTTCGTCCCGCCGGGGGAGTGGCACTGGCACGGCGCCGGCCCCGACAGCCCGATGGCGCACGTCTCCACCAACGTCGGCGGCCCACCGCGCTGGGGCGAGCCGGTGACCGACCAGGAGTACGGCGAGGGCTTCGGGGAGTGACCGCCCCGGCGCCGGCTCAGTGCCGGTGCTCGTACACCCCGAAGACGTTGCCGGCCGGGTCGCGCAGCGCTCCGGTCCGCATGTGGTCGTCGACCTTGTTGGGGCCGTAGACGCGACCGCCGCCGAGCTGCTCGGCCCGGGCCAGCGCCGCCTCCACGTCGGGGACGTTGGCGTACACCGTTGCCCAGGTGGGGCCGTCCCCGGCGCCGAGGCCGCCGCCGATCGCGCCCTCGCCCGCGTTGGTGGCCACCAGCCGGTAGCCGGGGAAGCCGGACTCGTCCACCGTCCAGCCGAACAGGTCGCAGTAGAACCGCTGGGTGCGCTCGGCGTCGCTGCCGAGCACCTCGAACCAGTCCACCGCCACGCCGTCGCCGGCGCTCGGCCCGCCCATCGCTCCGCCGGTCTTGACCAGGCCGACCAGGTTGCCGTCGGGGTCGTCGAACATCGCGAAGGTGATGCCGGGGATCTCGGTCACCGGCACCACGGTGGTGCCGCCGGCGGCCACCGCCCGGTCCAGGGCCTCCTGCGGGTCGTCGACGGCGACGTAGAACGACACCCACGGGTCGCCGGTGCCCGACCGCCCGACGCCGCCGCCGACGCCGCCGCCGGCGCGGGTGTCGATCATCGCGTAGGTCTCGGCGAGGTCCTGCATCCGCCAGCCGAACAGCTCGGCATAGAAGCGCTTCAGCTCCTCGAAGTCCGAGGAGCCGACCTCGAAGTACGCAACCCGGTTGCCCATCGCGGTCTCCTCTCCTTCCGCCGCGTCCGCCGTCCAAGCGAACGATAGGCCAGGACGCCGACAGGCGGCCGCCCGGTTTCGCCGCCATGGGCCGGAGTGATAAAAACCGGCGCATCGGGCGGCGAGCGGTTCGGCGCCCCGCGGGAGGGTGGGTGGTGCAGCCATGAGTCGGGTGCGGGTGCTGCTGGCGTTGCTGGCGGCCGGGTTGATGCTGGCGGGCTCCCTGCTCGCCGGCCACGCCGGCGGCCAGGAGCCGGCCTGCGCGGCGCCGGTGCCGAGCACGACGCAGCCGGGCTACACCGTCGCCGACCCCAACTGCGACTTCGGCACGGGCACGCCGTTCGTGCCACTGACCGACGCGCAGGGCAACGCGATCTCGACGGTCCACACCGGCATCACCGACGGGTCGGCCTGGCGCATCGAGGTCCCCAACGACTGGAACGGCGACCTGGTGCTGTACGCGCACGGCTTCCGCGGCAACGGGACCACCGTGTTCGTCGGCAACGCGGACCTGCGCGCCTTCTACGTCCAGCAGGGCTTCGCCTGGGCGGCGTCCAGCTACCAGACCAACGGCTACGACGTCGGCCACGGCGTCACCGACACGCACGCGCTCATCGGCCTGTTCGACTCGGTGGTCGGCCAGCAGCCGCGGGCGCTGTACATGACCGGCCCGTCGATGGGCGGGCACATCACCGCGGTCGAGGTCGAGCACTACCGGGACACCTTCGCCGGCGCCATGCCCTACTGCGGCGTGCTGGGCGACACCAAGCTGTTCGACCACTACCTGGACGCCAACGTGACCGCCGCCGCGCTGACCGGCACCCAGATCCAGTTCCCGGACAGCCTCGCCGCCGGCCAGGCCTACGCGCCAACCTACGACCAGCTCGTCCACGGCGAGCTGGGCCAGCTCGGCACCGGCTTCAACACCCCGAGGGTCCAGTTCACCGACCTCGGCCGCGAGTGGGAGGCGGCCGTCGAGCAGCGCAGCGGCGGGACCCGGCCCGGCTTCGACAGCGCCTTCGGCTACTGGAACGCCTTCGGCTTCGCCCCGCTCACCGACCTGCCGTTCCTGTTCGGCCTGTACCCGGGCCTGTCGGGCGGCACCATCGGTATCGCCGCCGGCAACGTGACCAGCAACGTGGACACCGTCTACCAGCTCGACGGCGACCCGGCGCTGAGCCGAGCCGAGCGCACGCTCAACCAGCAGGTGCTGCGGGTGGCGGCCACGGCGAGCGCGACCACCGACCTGACCGGCATCCCGGCGGTGCTCGGCGACCCGCGCATCCCGGTGCTGTCGCTGCACGGCATCGGCGACCTGTTCGTGCCGTTCTCGATGGAGCAGGCGTACGCGCAGCGCGCCAAGCAGCACAAGGAGTCGAAGCTGTTCGTCTCCCGCGCCATCCGCGAGAACGCCCACTGCGGCTTCACCGCGGCCGAGCTGGAGCGGGGCTTCACCGACCTGGTCAATTGGGTGCGCGGCGGCCACCGGCCGGCCGGCGACGCCATCCTCGACCGGGACGCGGTCGCCGAGCCGACCTTCGGCTGCCAGTTCACCGACGGCCGGCACCCGGAGTTCGCCGGGGTCGCCTGCCCCACCGCCTGACCCCACTCGGGGTGGCGTACCGCCAGTGTTTACAAGGCATTGGCGACTGGCTAGAGTACGCGAATGTTTATGACTTGGGGGGCCTCATTCCGGTGCGGCAAGCTCCCTGGCGGCGCCGGGCACCCCGAACAGGGCCAGCTCCACGTACACGGCGATCGGTTCGAGCTTGGCCAGCTCCTGCAGCCGGCCCTCGCGGATCCGGCGGACGACCAGGTCGTCGACGGCGGCGACGGCCGCGCGGAACACCTCCACCGGCAGCTCCGGCAGGCGCTCGTCCCGCTGGCGGAAGTTGCCGTAGAGCTGCTGCAGCAGCCCGACGTAGCGCAGGTGCAGCCGGTCCCGGATGGCGATGGCCCGGGGCCCCGCGGGCGCGACCTCCAGCAGGAACGCGCGCGCGGCCGCCGGGTAGGCGACCAGCTCGCCCAGGTAGGCGCGGAGGTTGCGGCGGAGCTGCTCGAACGGGTCGGAGACCGACTCGACCGCCTCGATCACCTTGCGGAGCTGCGCCTCCCCGCCCCGCTGGTGGGCGACCAGGAAGCAGTCCTCCTTGTCCTTGAACTGCTGGTAGAAGGTCGTGCGGGAGACCCCGGCCCGGCCGATGATGTCGGCGACGGTGGTGGCCGCGTAGCCCTTCTCGGCCACGACCTCGACCAGCGCGCCGAGCATGCGCGAACGCTGCGACTTCACCACGACGTCGCGGGGGAGGCCGTGTGGGCCACGGGGCAGCGGCTCCCGCGGCCCCGGCCACACCTCGACGACGGGCGGCTCCATCCGCATAGCCTACACATCCGGCCCGCGCCGGCCCGGCGGCCGCGGTGGCGCCGCCGGTGACCGGCGGGCTCACCGACCGGCAGTGCGCCGTGCTGGCGGCGCTCTGCGACACCTTCGTCCCGGCGGTCGACGCCGTCCCGGACCCCAACGGCTCGTGGGCGCGCCGCGCCTCGGACCTGAACGTGCCGTTCGCGCTGGAGCTGCTGCTGCAGGCGCGCCTGCCCGCCGAGCAGGTCGACGCGGTCGGGGAGCTGCTGGACGCGATGGACCGGCTCGGCCTGGTGATCGCGCCGCAGGCCGCACGCGAGGCGATCGTGGCCGGCGTGGCCGCCAGCTCGCCGGAGGCCGCTGCCGGCGTCGACGGCCTGCGCCAGGGCGCGCTGCTGCTGGCCTACGCGATGCCGGGGCCGGAGGGGCCGAACCCGTTCTGGAAGGACATCGGCTACGCCGGGCCGCTCAGCTTCCCGCCGCCCGCGCCCAAGACGATCGCCACCCTCACCGCCACCGGCGACACCGAGCTGCGTGCGGACGCGGTGGTGGTCGGCTCCGGCGCCGGCGGCGGCGTGGCCGCTGCCGAGCTGGTCGCCGGCGGCCTGGACGTGGTGGTGCTGGAGGCGGGCGGCTACTTCGACGGGGCCGACTTCGTCCAGTCGGAGCTGTGGGCCTACCAGAACCTGTACCTGCGCGGCGGCCCCTTCCCCAGCGCCGACCGCAACGTGACGCTGCTGGCCGGGCGCGCCCTCGGCGGCGGCACCACCGTCAACTGGTCCAACAGCGTGCGTCCCCGCGAGCAGGTGCGCCGGGCCTGGGCCGAGGAGCACGGCCTCACCGACGTGGCCACCGCCTCCTTCGACCGCCACCTGGACGCGGTGCTCGCCCGCATCAAGGCCAACGAGATCTGCAGCGACTACAACGGCCCGCACCAGCGGATGGCCGCGGGCGCCGCCAAGCTCGGCTACGCCCTGCGCCGCGCGCTGCTGAACATCGACCCGGACCGCTACGACCCCGCCTGCGCCGGCCATACCGGCTTCGGCGACGCCAGCGGCGCCAAGCAGGGAACCATGAAGACCTTCCTGCAGGACGCCTTCGACGGCGGCGCGCGCATCCTGGTCCGCTGCGCCGCCGAGCGGATCCTGGTCGAGCGGGGCCGCGCCGCCGGGGTCGTGGCCCGCCATACCGACGGCGCCGGCCGGGTCGCCACCGTCACCGTCCGCGCCCCGGTGGTGGTGGCGGCCTGCGGCGCGATCGAGACCCCGGCGCTGCTGCTGCGCTCCGGCATCGGCGGGCCGGCGACCGGCCGCTACCTGCGCCTGCACCCGGCCGGCGCGGTCAGCGGCGTCTACGAGCAGGACCAGCACCCCTGGTGGGGCCCTGCGCAGGCGGCGATGGTCGAGGAGTTCGCCGACCTCCAGGACGGCTTCGGCTTCCTGGTGGAGGGCACCCACTTCACCACCGGGCTGGCCGCCGCCGCCACGCCCTGGCGCTCGGGCGCCGACCACAAGGCGCTGTGGCGGCGCGGCGGCAAGGTCGCCAGCCTGATCCTGCTGCTGCGCGACCGCGGCCACGGCCGGGTCACGATCGACGGGCGCGGCCAGGCGCTCGTCTGGTACCCGCTGGACGACCCGCTGGACCGGCGCCACTTCCGCCGCGGCCTGGCCGAGGTCGCGCGCATCCACGAGGCGGCCGAGGCGTCCGAGATCATCGGCCTGGCCGCCGGCGTCCCACCCTGGCACCGCGGCGACGACCCGGAGGCGTGGATCGAGCGGCTCGCCGCGGTGCCGCCCGGCGCGTCCGGCCAGCCAGTCTTCAGCGCGCACCAGATGGGCAGCGCGCGGATGGGCACTAACCCCGCCAGCAGCGTCGCCGACCCGCGGGGCGAGCTGCACGACACCCCTGGGGTCTGGATCGGCGACAGCAGCGCCTTCCCGACCGCGGCCGGCGTGAACCCGATGGTCACCTGCCAGGCGCTGGCCCGCCGCACCGCCGCCGCGATCAGAAGCGGCCGTAGCTCCTGAGGATCTCGAACTCGTACACCAGCCGCCGCTCCTCGGCCATGACGCGGAGGAACTCCTCGGGGTTCTTCTCCTCCCCGTTCCACCACAGGTTCCCCGGGGTGGGGGCCGGCGACATCCCCCGCTGCATCTCCTGGAACAGGCGCAGGCTCAGCTCGGGCGCGTCGGGACCCTCCAGGATGGTCACGTCCGCCTCCAGCCCCAGCCAGGACAGCGGGTTGGCGGGGTCGAAGACGAACAGCGTCGCGCGCGGATCGCGGCGCAGGTGGCCGGTGCGGACCCGGCCGGGGATGCCGGAGCTCAAGAGCCTGCCGTCGACCAGCGCCACCCCTACCCGGGCCACGTGCGGCCGGCCGTCCGGCCGCAGCGTCACCATCGCCGCCGAATGGTTCGGCTCCAGGTAGGCCCGCACCTGTTCGTCCATGTCACGCTCCTTGGGTGAGTACGCGATGCTGCGTAGCGCGATCCCGCGACTGCACCGTTGCCCGTCTTCCCGGTTGTGAGAGTGTCCGCCACGGACGAGTCGGCGTCGCCCGCGCAGGCGTGGGGCGGAAGGAGCGCGAACATGCATCGGAGGTTGGCAACGGTCGCGGCGGTCGCGGCGGTGCTGGCCGGGCTCGTGGTGCTGGCGGTGCCCGCCCACGCCGCCATCGACCAGCCGGTGGCGACCTGGCAGATGAACGAGCCGGCCGGCGCCACCACCATGCTGGACAGCTCGGGGAACGGCATCAACGGCACCATCGGCGCCCACGTGCAGATCGGGGTGGCGCTGTCGGGCGGGGGCACCGGCTACCGGTTCCTGTTCGTGCAGCCGAACACGCCGCCCGCCGATCCCGACCACGTGGTGGTGGTGAAGAACAACGCGCGGCTGAACCCTGGCAGCGGGACCTTCGCCGTGGAGCTGCGCATGCGCACCACCCACTCGTTCGGCAACGTGATCCAGAAGGGGCAGGCCGGCGCGGCCGGCGGCTACTGGAAGTTCCAGCAGCCCAACGGCAAGATCACCTGCCTGTTCCGCGGCTCGGCGGGGAGCAGCACGGGCACCTCGGGCACCGTCCGGGTCAACGACGGGCTGTGGCACACGGTCCGTTGCGAGCGCACCTCCTCCAGCGTGGTCATGACCGTGGACGGTAAGGTCACCAGCCGCAACTCCAACCCCACCGGCACGATCTCCAACACCAGGCCCATGACCATCGCCGGCAAGCTCAACTGCGACCAGGTCAACGTCACCTGCGACTACTTCGCCGGCGACATCGACTACGTCAAGATCCAGACGGGGTGAGCGCGCCGGGCGTCCTGGCGCGGCGCGACGGTCCGGTCGCCGCGGTGCTGCTGGACCGGCCGTCGTCCCTCAACGCCTTCGACCTCGACATGGCCGACCGCCTCGCCGGCCAGCTGGCGGACCTGGCGGCCGACGAGGCGGTGCGCGCGGTGGTGATCGGCGCCGCCGGCGCGGCCTTCTGCGCCGGCGGCGACCTCAAGTGGGCGCTGGCGCACCCCGGGGGCGCGCCGGCCGCCTTCCACCAGCTGGCCGGCCGCTTCCACCAGGCGATCCTGGAGATCCGCCGGATGCCGAAGCCGGTGGTCGCCGCGGTCAACGGGGTGGCCGCCGGCGGCGGCCTGTCGCTCGCGCTGGCCTGCGACTTCCGGGTGATGGCCCGGTCGGCCGTCCTGCGGCAGGCGTACACCGCCAGCGGCCTCAGCATCGACGGTGGCGGCACCTTCTCGCTGCCGCGCCTGGTGGGCCTGGCCCGGGCGCTGGAGATCGCGGCCTTCGACCGGCCGATCCCCTCCGGGCAGGCGCTGGCGTGGGGGCTGGTCACGGCGGTCGCCGACGACGACCGGACCCTGCCCGAGGCGACCGCGATGGCGGCGGCGCTGGCCGGCGGGTCGGTGCACGCGTTCGCGCACTGCAAGCGGCTGCTGGGCGAATCGTTCGAGACGCCGCTGGAGGCGCAGCTGGAACGCGAGCGGGCGGCGATCAGCGCCTGCGCCGCGCACCACGACGGCCAGGAGGGCCTGCGAGCGTTCGCCGGGAAGCGCCCGCCGCGCTACCCGGCCGGCTGAGGCCCATGAGCGGCTCGACCACCTGCCCGGGCTGCGGACTGGAGCTGCCGGCCTCCGGCCTGCCGCCCGACCCGCGCAGGAACGCCTCGCCGGAGTGCTGGCAGCTGTACGGCGAGGTGCAGGGCTTCGAGCTGGAGCACCCGCGGCTGGTGCGCGACCTCCACCAGCTGGCCGTGGACGCCTATGCCGCGCAGCACGCGCCGCGCGGGGCGGCCGGGGACGCCCCGCCCATCGCGGTCGCCTACGCCCTGGTCGGGCTGCACCTGGCGCTCGACCGCGGCGTGCCCGGGGTGCAGGTCCGCGCCGTGCACCAGCGGATGGGCCGGCCCGACGCGTCCTGGCCGCGCCTGCCCGCGCCGGAGCGCAGGGGCGCGCTGACGGTGTTCGACGTCGCCGCCGCCGGCGCCATGGCCGGCTCCGGCGCCGGGCACGCCCAGGCGGTGCGGGAGTGGGCGGCCAGCGTGTGGCGGGCGTGGGCGGGCGAGCACGCCGCGGTCGTCGCGCTCACCGATCGCCTCCTCGGTCCGGCCGGACCGTCCCACAGTTGACGCGGCAGAGCGAACCGGGCCGGGTCAGGCCGCGGCGGCGGGCTCGAAGCGGCGGATCTGCTGGGTGGCCCGCAGCAGCGCCCGCAGCGCCTGCAGGTCGCCGCCGATGGAGCCGTGGGCGCGCGCCTGCACCAGCACGTTGCCGAGCGCGGTCGACTCCACCGGCCCGGCCAGCACCGGCAGCCCGCAGGCGTCCGCGGTGAGCTGGCACAGCAGCCCGTTGCGGGCGCCGCCGCCGACCAGGTGCACGACCTCGACCGGCCGGCCCGACAGGCGCACCGCGTCGCCGACCGCCCGCGCGTAGGCGGCGGCGAGGCTGTCGAGGACGCAGCGCACCAGCCCGGCCTGGCCGGCCGGCTGCGGCTGGCCGCCCCGCCGGCAGGCCTCCCGGATCGCCGCGGGCATGTCGGCCGGCCGCAGGAACGCCTCGTCGTCGGGGTCGACCAGCGGCCCGCCGGCCGGCTGCTCGCCGGCGGCGCCCAGCAGCGCCGGCAGGTCCGACGGCAGCCCTGCCCGCTCCCAGACCCGCAGCGACTCCTGCAGCAGCCACAGGCCGCCGACGTTGCGCAGGTAGCGGACGCGGCCGTCGACGCCGCCCTCGTTGGTGAAGTTCGCCTCCCGGCTGGCGGCGGTCAGCACCGGGCGGTCCAGCTCCACCCCGACCAGCGACCAGGTGCCGCAGCTGACGTAGGCGAAGCGGTCGCCGTCGGCGGGGACGCCCACCACCGCCGAGGCGGTGTCGTGGGTGCCGACCGCGGTGAGCACCACCGACGGCGGCAGGCCGGTCTCGGCGGCGACCTCGGCGCGGAGCGGGCCGACCACCTCGCCCGGCGGGCGCAGCGGCGGCAGCAGCCCCTCCCGGATCCCGGCCGCGCGCAGCACCCGCGGCGACCAGGCGCCGGCGCGGACGTCCAGCAGCCCGGTGGTGGAGGCGTTGGTCCGCTCCGCGCCGAGCTGGCCGCTCAGCCAGTAGCCGAACAGGTCGGGCAGCAGCAGCAGCGTCCGCGCCGCCTCCAGCTGCGGCGTGCCGGCGGCGGCGGCCAGCTGGTAGACGGTGTTGAACGGCAGGAACTGCAGGCCGGTGAGCTCGTACAGCTTCTCGAACGGGATGGCCGCGTGGACCTTGCCGGCGACCCCGTCGGTGCGGGCGTCGCGGTAGTGGTAGGGGTTGCCGAGCAGCGCGCCGGAGGCGTCCAGCAGCCCGTAGTCGACGCCCCAGCCGTCCACGCCGACGCTGCTGATCCCCTCGGCGCGGCCGGCCGCCGCCCGCAGGCCGTGGAGGACCTCCCGGTACAGCCGCAGCACGTCCCAGTGCAGCCCGTCCGGCAGCCGCACCGGCTGGTTGCCGAAGCGGTGTACCTCCTCGAGCTCCAGCCGCGACCGGCCGACCCGGGCGACCATCACCCGCCCGCTGGAGGCGCCGAGGTCGACGGCGGCGTAGGCCCCCGGCCCGCTCATCGCGGGAAGGCGGCGGCGACGCCGGCGTCCACCGGCACGTGCAGGCCGGTGGTGAGCGACAGGTCCCCGCCCACCAGGGCGAACACCGCGGCGGCCACGTGGGCGGGCAGCACCTCGCGCTTGAGCAGGGTGCGCTGCGCGTAGAACTCGCCGAGCCGCTCCTCTGGCACGCCGTGGACGGCCGCCCGCTGCGCGCCCCAGCCCTTGGCGAAGATCCCCGAGCCGCGCACCACCGCGTCGGGGTTGACGCCGTTGACGCGGATGCCGTGCTCGCCGAGCTCGGCCGCCAGCAGCCGCACCTGGTGGGCCTGGTCGGCCTTTGCCGCCCCGTAGGCGAGGTTGCTCGGCCCCGCCACCACCGCGTTCTTGCTGACCACGTAGACCAGGTCGCCGCCGAGGCCCTGGTCGAGCATCACCCGGACCGCCTCCCGGGAGACCAGGAACGAGCCCTTGGCCATCACCTCGTGCTGCAGGTCCCAGTCGTGGAGGGTGGTGTCCAGCAGCGGCTTGGAGATCGACAGGCCGGCGTTGTTCACCACCAGGTCGACCCCGCCGAAGGCCAGCACGGTCGCGCGGACCGCGGCGGCGACCTGCCGCTCGTCGGCGACGTCGACCTTGGCCGCCATGGCCACGTCGGCGCCGCCCAGCCCGCCGGCGGTCGCGGCCGCCGCGTCGGCGTCCAGGTCGGCGACTGCCACGCAGGCGCCCTCGGCGGCCAGCCGCTCGGCGACCGCCTTGCCGATGCCGGAGCCGGCACCGGTCACCAGGGCGACCCGGGTCGCCAGCGGCCTGGGCGCGGGCCGGCGCCGCAGCTTGGCCTCTTCCAGCTCCCAGTACTCGATGCGGAACTTCTCGGCTTCGGGGATGGGGGCGTAGCTCGACAGCGCCTCGGCGCCGCGCATGGCGTTGACGGCGTTGACGAAGAACTCCCCGGCGACCCTGGCGGTCTGCTTGTCCGCGCCGAAGGAGAACATCCCCACCCCGGGCACCAGCACGATCGCCGGGTCGGCGCCGCGCAGCGGCGGCGACCCGGGCTGCGCGTGCCGCCGGTAGTAGGCCTGGTAGTCCTCCCGGTAGGCGGCGTGCAGCTCGCGCAGACGCGCGGCGACCCGCTCCGGCGGCGCGGCCGGGGGCAGGTCCAGCACCAGCGGGCGCACCTTGGTGCGCAGGAAGTGGTCGGGGCAGGAGCTGCCGAGCGCGGCCAGGGCCTGGTGCTTCTCCCTGGCGAGGAAGTCGAGCACCACGCCCGCGTCGGTGTAGTGGCCGACCTGACGGCGGTCGGTCGAGCACAGGCCGCGCAGCAGCGGGAACAGGGCAGCGGCGCGGGCGTGCCGCTCGCCCTCCGGCAGGGGCTGGTAGCCGTCCAGCACCGGCCCGAACGGCTCGGGCCGGCCGCGCTGCAGGATGAACCGCTCGGCGCCGCGGATGATCTCCAGCGAGCGGGCCTCGCACTCCCCGGAGGTGGCGCCCCAGGCGGTGATCCCGTGGCCGCCCAGCACCACCCCGACCGCCCTGGGGTCGGCCCGCTGGATGGCGGCGACGTCCAGGCCGAGCTGGAAGCCGGGCCGCCGCCACGGCACCCAGGCGACCCGGTCGCCGAAGCACTGCTTGGTCAGCGCCTCCCCGTCGGCCGCGGTCGCCAGCGCGATGGCGGCGTCGGGGTGCAGGTGGTCGACGTGCGGCGCCTCCACCAGGCCGTGCATGGCGGTGTCGATCGAGGGGGCCGCGCCGCCCTTGCCGTGCAGGCAGAAGTCGAACGCCGCCTGCATCTCGTCCTCCCGCTCGACCCCGGGGTAGACGCCGGCCAGGGCGCGCAGCCGGTCCAGCCGCAGCACCGCCAGCCCGGCCTCGGTGAGGGTGCCGAGGTCCCCGCCGGAGCCCTTGACCCACAGCAGCTCCACCGGCCCGCCGGTGACCGGGTCGTCGGCGCGCCCCTTGCAGGAGGCGTTGCCGCCGGCCCAGTTGGTGTTGCGCGGGTCGGCGCCGAGCCGGTGGGACCGGTCCAGCAGCGCCCGCACGTGCGGCGCGGTCATCGGCGGTCAGGCTCCCCAGCCGGCCTGGGTGCCGCCGACCCGCTCGGCCACGATCCGCTCTGCGTGGCCGGAGCGGGCGTAGGCACCCAGCGGGTCGGGGTCCAGGCCCATGTCGGCGCGCAGCTCGGCCAGCAGCGGGCGCACGTCGGTGTCGTAGGCGTCCATCAGCACCGCGTTGGCGCCAAGCACGTCGCCGGCCTGCTGCGCCGCCCGCAGGGCGCCGGCGTCGACCAGCAGCGCCTTGGCCGTCGCCTCCTGGGCGTTCATCACCGAGCGGATCTGGCCGGGGACCTTCGGCTCGATGTTGTGGCACTGGTCGAGCATGAAGGCGATCCCCGCCTCGGGGGCGTAGCCGCCGCCGGCCACCACCTCGTGCATGATCCGGAACAGCTGGAACGGGTCGGCGGCGCCGACCATCAGGTCGTCGTCGGCGTAGAAGCGGGAGTTGAAGTCGAAGCCGCCGAGCCTGCCGGCCCGCAGCAGCAGCGCCACGATCATCTCGATGTTGGTGCCCGGCGCGTGGTGGCCGGTGTCGACCACCACCAGGGCGCGCTCCCCCAGCGCCAGGCAGTGGACCAGCGCGGTGCCCCAGTCGGGCACGTCGGTGTGGTAGAAGGCCGGCTCGAACAGCTTGTACTCCAGCAGCAGCCGCTGCTGTGACCCGAGCCGCTCGTACACCTCGGTCAGCACCTCGGCCAGCCGCTCCTGCCGCGCCCGGATCGAGTCCTGCCCGGGGTAGTTGGTGCCGTCGGCGAACCACAGCTTCAGGTCCCGCGAGCCGGCGGCGTCCATCACCTCCACGCACGCCAGCAGGTGGTCCAGCGCCTTGCGGCGCACCCGCGGGTCCGGGTGGCAGACGCTGCCGAGCTTGTAGTCGTCGTCCTGGAAGACGTTGGCGTTGATGGTGCCCAGCCGCACCCCCCGGTCGGCGGCGTGCTTGGCCAGGTGGCCGTAGTCGTCGACCCGGTCCCAGGGGATGTGCAGCGCCACGCTGGGCGCCACCCCAGTGACCGCGTGGACCTGGGCGGCGTCGTCGACCTTTTCGTAGGCGTTGCGCGGCACGCCCGGCTGGGCGAACACCTTGAAGCGCGTGCCGGTGTTGCCGAACGCCCACGATGGCAGCTCGATGCGCTGCTGCCCGAGGGCGGCCTTGACGGTGGAACGGTCGGTGCTCATGGCAGGTGGAAGACCTCCTCCAGCGGCCGCATGCGCTCGTCCGGGCGCTGGCCGGCCAGCTCAGTGAACAGCTCCTGCATCTCCGCCTGCCAGCGCCCGTTCACCGCCGTGGCCTCCATCGCCGCGCGGGCCGCGGCGAAGTCCTCGCACTCGAGGTAGCCGACCAGCAGCCCGTCCTCGCGCAGGAACAGCGAGTAGTTGCGCCAGCCGGCCGCCCGGAGCGCCTCCCGCATCTCCGGCCACACCGCGCGGTGCCGCTCGCGGTACTCGGCGACCCGGTCCGGGCGGACCTGCAGCAGGAAGCACACGCGTTGCGTCATGCTCAGAAGTTGAACTGGTCGATGTTGGACTTGTCGAACACCTGCGGCGGGCCCAGCAGGACCTCCCCGTTCGCTCCGATCTTCTTGGTGCCGAGCTCGCCGGCCTTGAAGGTCTCGCCCTGCTTGCCGGTGATCTGACCGGAGCACAGCGCCGCCGCCGCGTACGCGGCCAGGTAGCCGAGCTTGGCGGGATCCCACAGCTCGAACGACTGCACGGTGCCGTCCTTGACGAACTTGCGCATCTGGTTGGGCGTGCCCAGGCCGGTCAGCGCGACCTTCCCCTTGTAGGACGACTTGCTGAGGTAGCGGGCGGCGGCGGCGATCCCGACCGTGGTCGGCGAGATGATCCCCTTCAGGTTCGGGTAGGCCTGCAGCAGCCCCTGCGTCTGCTGGAACGAGGTCTGGTCGTCGTCGTTACCGTAGGCGACCTTGACCAGCTTCATGTTCTTGTACTGCGGTTTGGCCAGCTCGTTCTTCATGAACCGGATCCAGGTGTTCTGGTTGGTGGCGTTCGCCGTCGCCGACAGGATGGCGATGTCGCCGCTGTAGTTGAGCTGCTTGCCGAGCACCTGGACCTCGCTGCGGCCGACGTCCTCGGAGGTGGCCTGGTTGACGAACACCGTGCGCGCGTCCGGCGCGGCGTCGGAGTCGTAGGTCACCACCTTGACACCCTGCGCCTTGGCCGCCTTGAGCGCCGGCGCGATGGCGTTGGCGTCGTTGGCGGACACCACGATCGCGTCCTGACGCTGCTGCGCGAGGGTGTTGATGTAGGAGACCTGCGAGGAGGCGGTGGCCTCGGAGGGGCCGACCTCCTTGTACTGGCCGCTGAACTCGCCGATCGCCTTCTTGCCGCCATTGTCGGAGACGGTGAAGTAGGGGTTGTTCACCTGCTTGGGCAGGAAGGCGATCTTGAGGCCCTGCTTGAGCGGGGCGTTGGGGTTGGCCTGGCCGCCGGCGGCGGTGGTGGCGGCCGCGCCGGAGGAGCTGTTCTTGGTCGTCCCGCCGCAGGCCGCCAGCACGACCGCGCAGGCCGCGGCCAGGGCGAGGAGCCCCACCCAGCGGGGGCGCCTCGGCAGAGCTGCTCGGTGCATGGTGCGATGTCCTTTCTCTCGGCGCCGCGCGGCGCGGCGCGACCGGACAGAGGGTCAGGGAACCGAGGTGGGCGCGGCGGCGCGGCGCGGGCGCGCCCGCGCGAGCGCCCTGACGGCGCTGGGCGCGACCACGCTGCCGATCAGCAGCAGCCCGGTCACCACGTTCAGGGTGTCGTTGGAGACGTCGTTGAGGATCAGCGCGTTGCGGACGCCGCCGAGCAGGAAGACCGCGGCGACGACGCCGCCGAGGGTGCCCCTGCCGCCGAAGATCGACACCCCGCCGAGCAGCACCGCGGCGACCACCGCCAGCTCCAGGCCGGTGCCGTTGTCCGCGCGGGCGCTGGCGAACCGCAGCGTGTAGACGATCCCGGCCAGGCCGGCCACCGCGCCGCTGAGCACGAACAGCACGAGCTTGGTGCGCTTGACGCGAATCCCGGAGAAGAACGCGGCCTCCCGGTTGGCGCCGATGGCGAACACCGAACGGCCGAACGGGGTGGCGTGCAGCAGCACCGCGAACAGCACCGCCAGCACGGCGAACAGCGCGGTCGGGTAGGGGACGTGGGTGCCGGGCAGCGGCGTGGTGCCGTACCTGGTGTACATGGCCGGGAGGTCGGCCACCGCCCGGTCGCCGAGGACCACGAACGCCAGCCCGCGGTACAGCGCCAGCGTGCCGATGGTGACCGCCAGCGATGGCAGGCCCAGCCGGGTGACCAGGAAGCCGTTGAGCGCGCCGGCGAGCGCGCCGGCGACCACCACCGCCGGGAAGATCGTCTCCAGCGCCCAGCCCGCGTCCCACAGGTAGCCGATCAGGGCGCTGGACAGGCCCAGCACCGAGGCGACCGACAGGTCGATCTCGCCGGCGACGATCACCAGGGTCAGCGGCAGCGCCAGCAGGGCGATCTCGCCGATGTCGAGGCCGAGGTAGAACAGGTTGGTGCCGGTGAGGAAGTCCGGGGAGGCGCGCTGGCCGGCGACCGCCACCACCACCAGCAGCAGCACCAGGGTGGTGTCCCAGCGCAGCAGGCGCCGCAGCCCGGCGCGGCCTCCCTGGCCGGCCTCAGCCGCCACGGCGCACGCTCCTCTGCCTGAGCGCGGCGGCGATGCGCAGGCCCACCAGACGGTCCAGGGCGATGGCGCCGATCAGCAGCGCGCCGGCCACCGCCTGCAGCCAGAACGAGGGGACCTTGAGCACCACCAGCGCGCTGCCGATGGTGGACAGCAGCAGCGCGCCCAGCGCCGCCCCGACCACCGAGCCGCTGCCGCCGAAGATGGCCACGCCGCCGACCACCACCGCGGAGATCACCTGCAGCTCCAGGCCGGTGCCGGCGGTGGCGTCGACGGTGCCGTTGCGGGCCGTCCACAGCGCCCCGGCCAGCCCGGCGACGGCGCCGCTGGCGACGAAGGCGGCGAACACCCGCCGGCCGACCGGGATGCCGGCCAGCAGCGCCGCGTCGGGGTTGGAGCCGATCGCGTACAGCTCCCGGCCCGACCGGTAGGAGCGCAGCGAGAACGCCGCGGTTGCCACCAGCACGGCGGTGACGGCGGCCAGGTAGGGGACCCCGAGCAGCTGGCCGCTGCCGAGGTTGAGTAGGCTGTCCGGCAGGTTGGCGGCGTTGATCTGGCGGCCGCCCGCCCAGGCGTAGTCGACGCCGCGGAACACGTACAGGGTGCCGAGGGTGACCACCAGGCTCGGCACGCGCGCCGCCGCGGTCACCGCGCCGTTGGCGGCGCCGCAGACCGCGCCGAGCAGCACGCCGGCGAGCAGCGCCGCGGCCACCGGCAGGCCGGGACGGCCGCTCAGCAGGTCGCCGGTCATGAACGCGGCCAGCCCCAGCACCGAGCCGACCGACAGGTCGACGTTGCGGGTGATGACCACCAGCGTCTGCCCGACCGTGAGCAGCGCCACGATCGAGGCGTTGAGCAGCAGGTCGCGGATGCTCTGGGCGTCGAGGAAGCGCGGGTTGTAGGCGGCGGTCACGGCCACGACCAGGGCGAGGACCAGCAGGATGCCCAGCTCGCGCAGGCGCAGCGCGGCGTCGACCAGGCGCCCGGCGCGGCGGGAGCGCTCCTCGGCGGCGGCCTGCTCCGCGCGCCGCACGCCGACGCTCATCCGCGCGCCCCGGTCGCCGCGTCGCCGGTGGCGGCGAACATGACCCGCTCCTCGGTGGCCTCCTCCCGCGACAGCTCCGCGGTGAGGCGGCCCTCGTGCATCACCAGCACCCGGTCGGCCATGCCGAGGATCTCGGGCAGCTCCGAGGAGATCATCAGCACCGCCACGCCGTCGCCGGCCAGGTCGGACAGCAGCCGGTGGACCTCGGCCTTGGTGGCGACGTCGATGCCGCGGGTCGGCTCGTCGACGATCAGCACGCTGGGGTGGCGGGCCAGCCACTTGGCGAGCACCACCTTCTGCTGGTTGCCGCCGGACAGGGCGGCGACCGGGTCGCTGAAGCGGGCGTAGCGCAGCCGCAGCCGCGCGGCCCAGTCGGCGGCGAGCCGGCGCTCGTCGGCGGCGCGGATCAGCAGGCCGCGGCGCAGCCGCCCCAGCGACGCCAGGCTGGCGTTGCGGGCGATCGACAGGTCCATCACCAGGCCCTGCTCGCGGCGGTCCTCGGGGACGTAGCCGACCCCGGCGGCCATCGCGGCCGTCGGCGACCCGGCGGGCAGCCGCCGGCCCTCCACCATCACCTCGCCCGCGTCGCGCCGGTCGATGCCGAACACGGCCCTGGCGACCTCGCTGCGCCCGGCGCCGACCAGGCCGGCCAGGCCCACGATCTCGCCGTGGCGCACGTCGAAGCTGACGTCGGCGAACACCCCCTCGCGGGTGAGCCGGCGCACCGACAGCGCCACCTCGCCGCGGCCGGCGGCCTGCTTGGGGTACATCGCCGCCAGCTCGCGGCCGACCATCCGGCGCACCAGGTCGTCCCTGGTGAGCCCGTCGAGCGGGCCGGTGAACACCTGGCGGCCGTCGCGCATCACGGTCACCCGCTGGCAGAGGGCGAAGACCTCGTCGAGCCGGTGGGAGATGAACAGGACCGCCGCGCCGTGCGCGCGCAGCGCCCGCGCCACCGCGAACAGCCGCGCGACCTCCGCGCCCGACAGCGCCGCGGTCGGCTCGTCCATCACGATCACGCGCGCCTCGAACGACAGCGCCTTGGCGATCTCGACGATCTGCTGGTCGGCGATTGACAGGCCGCGGGCGGGCCGGGAGGGGTCCAGCGGGACGCCGAGCCGCCCCATCAGCGCCTCGACCCGGCGGCGCAGCTCGCGGCCGTCGATGCGCCTGCCGGCCGCCAGCGGCTGGCGCCCCATGAAGATGTTCTCCGCCACCGACAGGTCGGGGAACAGGGTCGGCTCCTGGTAGATCACCGCGATGCCGGCGGCGCGCGCGTCCGCCGGGCCGCCGAGGCGGACCTCCCGCCCGTCGAGCAGCAGCCGGCCGGCGTCGGGCGCGTACACCCCGGCGAGGACCTTCACCAGCGTCGACTTGCCGGCGCCGTTCTCGCCGACCAGGCCGTGCGCCTCACCCGCGCGCAGCTCGACCGAGCCGTCCTCCAGGGCCCGCACCGAGCCGAACGACTTGGCGGCGTGCTCCAGCGCCAGCAGCGGCGGGCCGGCCTGCGCCACCGCGAGCCTCCCGTGCTTCACCCGATACTGAATCGTTTCATTCCCGTTCCGAGGACGCTAACCTCAGCCCTACGCGTTGTCAAGGGGCGGTGGCTCCCACATCTGCTCGATACGGTTCAAGATCAGCAGAGCGAGGAAGGGGGTCGGTGGTGAGGGCGCCGGAGGGCACCAAGAGCATCCGCGACGTGGCGGCGAGGGCCGGCGTGTCGGTCGGGACGGTGTCCAACGTCCTCAACCGGCCGCAGCTGGTCGCCCCCGCCACCCGCGCCCGCGTGGAGCAGGCGATCGCCGCGCTCGGGTTCGTCCGCAACGAGTCCGCCCGCCAGCTGCGCGCCGGCCGCAGCCGCACCCTCGGCCTGGTGGTGCTGGACGTCTCCAACCCGTTCTTCACCGACGTCGCCCGCGGGGTCGAGGACGCCGCCGCCGCGGCCGGGCTGGCGGTGATCCTCTGCAACAGCGACGAGAAGGCCGAGCGCGAGCGCCGCTACCTCGACCTGCTCGAGGAGCACCGGGTCCACGGCATCCTGATCACCCCGGTGCGGGGCGTGAGCGAGCGGCTGCGGCAGCTGCAGCGGCGCGGCACGCCGGTGGTGCTGCTGGACCGCTGGGCCTCCACCCGCAACCACTGCTCGGTGTCGGTCGACGACGTCTACGGCGGCGAGCTGGCCGCCGGCCACCTGGTGGAGCACGGCCACCGGCGGATCGCCTTCGTGGGCGGCCCGTTCAGCATCAAGCAGGTCCGCGACCGCCACGAGGGGGCGGGGCGCGCGCTGGCCGCGGCCGGCCTGCCGGCCTCGGCGCTGACCACGGTGGAGACGCCCGCGCTGAACTTCTCGTCAGGCCTGGCGGCGGGGGCGCGCATCGCCGAGCTGCCGGCGCGGGCGCGGCCGACCGCCGCCTTCTGCGCCAACGACCTGCTCGCCCTCGGGCTGCTGCAGGAGATGACCCGCCGGCGCCTGCACGTCCCCGGCGACCTGGCGATCGTCGGCTACGACGACATCGACTTCGCCGCCGCCGCGGCGGTGCCGCTGTCGTCGGTCCGCCAGCCCCGCGCCCAGCTCGGCCGCTCGGCCGCGGAGCTGCTCATCGAGGAGGCCGCCGAGGGGCCCAGGCACGGCCACCGCCAGCTGGTGTTCGAGCCGCAGCTGGTGGTCCGCGACTCGAGCGACAGCGACCGGCGGGCACGGTAGCTTTCCTTCCCGGGCGGGTAGTCCACCCGTGCACGTCCACGTCATGTCCCGACCATCCGGAGCCCGCGCGTGCCGCGCCGTCGCCGCAGGTCCCGCCGCCGGACCAGCTCGTTCGGCTACCTGCTGGTCACCGTCGTGGTGGCCGTGGTCGGCTACCTGCTGATCCAGCGCGGGGTGCTGCCCGCGCCGACCGGGCCGACCCGGCCGCCCTCCTCGGGCGGCGGCCAGGCCGACAACACCAAGGCGATCGACCGGCTCGGCGGCAACGTCGACTACGGCCACGTCGACCCGGGCACCGGGCAGCGCAGCGGCATCCGCGCCACCATCACCCCGGCGATGGTCGCCGCCGCCGGCCGCCACCAGCTCGGCTCGGCGGCCGACCCGGACGTCCACCCGCCCGGCTGGGACCAGCTGCCGGCCCGCAACCGCGCCCGCGGCCACCTGTTCGGCCGCCAGCTCGGCGGCTCCGGGGAGGTGGCGGCCAACCTGGTCGCCCTGTACCAGTCGCGGGCGAACACGCCGGTGATGCGCGACTACGAGACCGCCGTGGCCGAGGCGGTCCAGGCCGGCGAGACGATCCGCTACAGCGTGCGGCCGCTGTACCCCAGCCGCGGCTCCCGCGGCCCGCCCAGCGCCGTCCGCATCACCGCCATCGGCAACCACGGCTTCCACCTGGACGTCACCATCGCCAACACCCCGCAGGCCGCCGTGAAGCAGGCCGTCGCCCCGGCGGCCGCCCCGTAGCCGCCACCAGGAGGCCGCATGCTGGAACGACTCCGCCTGCTGCTGCCACCCCCCGTCGACCCGGTGGAGCCGGGCCGGCCCGACGGCTGGGCGGGCATCGAGGCGCGGCTCGGCACCGGGCTGCCCGGGGACTTCAAGGCCTTCACCGAGCTGTACGGCTCGGGGCAGGTCGACGAGTTCCTGTACCTGTTCAACCCGTTCGCCGCCGGGCAGGACGGCAACCTGCTGTTCGAGAAGGACCGGGTGCTGGAGGCCTACGCCCAGACCAGGGCCAGGTTCCCGCGGCGGCTGCCGCTGCCGCCGTTCCCCGAGCCCGGCGGGGTGCTGCCGCTGGGGCGCACCGACAACGGCGACGAGCTGTTCTGGGTCACCGAGGGCGACCCGGACGCCTGGTGGGTGACCCTGCTGGAGTCGCGCACCACCATGCAGGAGGACCACCACCTGCCGGTGACCGGCTTCCTGGTCCAGCTGGCCACCGGCGAGCTCGCCAGCCAGGTCATCCCCGCCGAGGTGACCAACCGGCCCAGCCACCAGTTCCTGCCGTTCGCCTGAGGTTCGCCTGAGCACGTTGCCGCCGCCGGCGGGCCTCTGCGACCATTCGGCGATGGCGCCGGTCCCGGAAGCGCGCGTCCGCGAGCTCTGGACCACGCTGCGGCCAGCGGTGCCGGGCGTGGCGGTGGCGGTGCTGGCCCTGCTGGTGGCGATCGTCGCGATCCTGGTGGCGCTGTTCCGGCACCCCCTGCTGCTGGTCCCCGGCCTGCTCGCCCTGCTGCTCGCCGTCCCGGCGGCGACGGTGGCGGTCTGGGGCGCGGGACCGGTCCGCCTGGCCGCCGCGGTGGTCGCGGTGGCGTGCTGCTCGGTGCTGCTGCTGGCCGGGCAGCCGGTGGCGTTCGTGCTGGTGGCGGCCCTGCTGGTCGGCGCCGGCCGGGGCGCGGGCGAGGCCCTGCGGGCCGCCGGGCGGCGCCCGCCGCTGCTGCACATCCAGGGCACCCCGGTCGCCGCGGCGAGCAGGGCGGTGCTGTTCGCCAACCCCAGGTCCGGCGGGGGCAAGGCCACCCGGGTCGACCTGGCCGAGCAGGCACGGCGGCGGGGGATCAAGCTGGTGGTCCTCGGCCCCGGCGACGACCTGCGGCAGCTCGCCCAGCGGGAGGCCGACCAGGGGGCCGACGTGCTCGGCATGGCCGGCGGCGACGGCTCGCAGGCGCTGGTCGCCCAGGTGGCCATGGAGCGGGGCCTGGCGTTCGCCTGCGTGCCGGTGGGCACCCGCAACCACTTCGCCCGCGACCTGGGCCTCGACCCGGACGACGCGGTCGCGGCCCTGGAGGCGTTCGGCGCCGCCGAGGAGCGGCTGGTCGACGTCGGCATGGTGGCCGACCGCCTGTTCGTGAACAACGTGTCGCTCGGCCTCTACGCCAGGCTGGTCGGCACCGAGGGCTACCGCGAGCGCAAGGCCGAGACCGCCTGGAGGGTCCTGCCCACCGCGTTCGGGCCGCAGGCGCAGCCGTTCGACCTGCGGTTCACCGGGCCCGACGGGCAGGAGCACGCGAGCTTCCAGCTGGTGCTGGTCTCCAATGGCCGCTACGGCCTCACCGCCGACCGCCGCTTCGGGGCGCGGAGCAGGCTGGACGGCGGCATGCTGGGAATCGTGGCGGCCAGGGCCGGGGAGGGCGAGGAGTTCGCCCGCTTCGCGGAGGCGTGGTGGGCGGGGCGGCCCGACCCGTCGCGGGGCTGGCTGCAGTGGGAGGCGCCGGCGTTCGAGGTGCGCTCCGGCGGCCCGGTGCCGGCGGGCGTCGACGGCGAGGCGCTGGTCTTCGACGCGCCGCTGCGCTTCCGCTGCCTGCCGGGCGCCCTGCGGGTGCGCGTGCCGGCGGGTCGCTCTAGGCGCCAGGCTTGAACACCATGTCCCAGGTGGCGACCACCAGCAGCAGCAGGATCAGCCAGATGCCCCAGGTCCAGCGCGCCAGCTGGCGGGCGGCGCCGTCGTGGTCGCCGGCCGCGACCGCCCGTTCGGCGGCCAGCGCCACCCGGCTCAGGAACACCGCGCCGACCAGCACGGCCACCACCACCAGCAGCAGCGCCAGCCACACCCAGGCCTGCTCGAACGACCAGGCCGGCTCGTCGAGGACCATCCAGATCCCGAACACCAGCACCAGCACGGCGGCCGGCGCCAGCATGATCGGCCCGAGCACGCGAAGGCTGCCGATGAAGCGCGCGACCGCCTCGTGCTGGCCGCCGCGGAGCACGTACCTGCCGAACACGGCCAGCGCGACCAGCCCGCCGACCCAGACCATCGCGGCGAGGATGTGCAGGAACATCAGCCAGTCGTAGAGGCTGGCCACGGGGCTGTCCGACACGATCAACCTCCTTGCGGGGGAGCGGGGACGGTCCTGGCGTCCCTCATGTACCGCGTGCGCCGGTTTGAAACGGTCCCTCGACGATGATTCCGTTTGGGGCGACATGCCGACCGACGGTTCGGAGGGTGGGCCAGGTGGAGAGCTTCCCATGAAAACCGGCGCGGACATCTCGCACTACCAGGCGAGCTTCCACGTCGCCACCTACATGGCCGCGGGCGAGGACTTCATCGCGCTCAAGGCGACCGAGGGCCGCACGTTCACCGATCCCGTGTTCACCGGCCGCTGGCGCGCCGCGGCGGGCGCCGGGCTGCCGCGGGTGGCCTACCACTTCGGCTACCCGGGCGGCTCCTCGACCGCGCAGGCCGACCACTTCGTCGGGGTGGTGCGGCGCGCCGGCTGGCGGCGGGGCTGCGCCTGGGCGCTGGACGTGGAGGTCACCGACGGCACCAGCGGCAGCCACATCCTCGCCTGGGCGGACGCCTGGTGCCGGCGGGTGCGGGCCGCCCTGGGGGGCGCAGGGCTGTTCTACTCGTTCCCGTACTTCGTCATCCACACCCTCGGCGACCCCGGGCGCATCCCCGGCGGCTGCCTCGGCTGGTGGGCCGAGTACGACGCCCACCCCTACACCACCCGCTACGGCCGCCCGCGCGGCTGGCCGGACCCGCCGCACTGCTGGCAGCACACCGACGCCGCCCGGGTCGCCGGGATCGGCACCTGCGACCACAACCGCATGACCGACGCCGCGTTCGCCAAGCTGTTCCAAGGAGAGGAGAAGGAGGCCGACGTGCCCTACCGTGAGTGGCCCCAGGCCGACAAGGACGCCCTGCTGAACGACATCAGCAACAAGGTCGTCGAGCCGATCTACCGGCTGCTCGCCCGCGGCGAGTACGAGAACGGCACGGTGGACAGGGCGAGCGTCCACTACCAGACCTCCGTGCAGGGGGTCCGCGACAAGATGGACGAGGTGTACCGGCTGGCCGCCAGGGGCGAGTACGCCGACGGCACCATCGACCCGGCGTCGATCCACTACGCCGACTCGGTGCGCGGCGCCAAGGAGGCCATCCTCGACGCCCTCGCTCCCCCGCCGACCCCCTAGCCCAGGACCCCGGCGCGAGCGCCTGCGCCCCGCCCGGGTGCAAGGGGCCGCCCGCGGCATCCACGTAATCCTGGTGCCGCTGGCCGTCATCGTGTTCGCGCTCCTGCTGCTGAGCAGGAGCACGCGAGACCGCCGCCGTCGCCATCCGCGCCGTGACCGATCAGCGCCCGTACCGTCGCAGGAACTCGACGATCGGGTCGCGGGCGCGCGCAGCGCCCGGGCCGGTGAGCAGGGCGGTGCCGTGAGCGAGGCCGGGCAGGACGACCAGCCGCCGCCAAGGCGCATGGGCGCTGGCCCGATACAGCTTCGCGGGGGCGTCGTCGGTGTAGGGATCCGCACGGGCGGCCAGGTACAGGACTGGCACACGCAGGCGGGCGGCGACCGGGACCATGTCGGCCCCCTGCAGGTACCGCTCTGGTGAGACGGCGACGACCCCGGCCACCGGCGGCCGCACCTGGACGCCGGCCAGCAGCGACGCCTTGGCGCCCTGTGAGGCGCCGACCAGCAGGACCGTGCGCGCGCCGAGCGATCGCAGCTTGGCGGCGCCCTGGGCGGCGTCGCCGGCCGGGGTCGGCCCGTAGTAGTCGTGGAGCAGCACGCGGAAGCCACGGGCGGCCAGGACCCTGGCAAACGGCAGCCAGCCGCAGAGGTTCTGGTCGCTCTGGTTGGACAGCACCACCCCGACCGGTCCGCCGCCGAGCGTGACGGCCCGGGCGCCGCCGAGGTCGACCGGCCCGGCCTGGCTGGCGCGCACGCAGCCGTCGATGGTGGCGGTGGTGGTTGGCGCCGCCACGCCCGCGCGGGCCGGCCGGCGGCCGGCGCAGCCGCTCAGCAGCAGCGCGGCCAGCAGCAGCGCGATCCAGGCCTGCCGGCCGCGCCGGTTCTCTGCGCCGGTCATGCCACCAGCATGCCACCCGGCGCCGTCGGGCAGCCGCGCGAGGGCTGCCCGCGCGGCCCGGGATGGTCGATCATGGGGGCGCCGTGCACCGCCACGAAAGGATGACCCGTGCCGCCTGCCGACCCGGCGCCCCACCGTCGCGGAGCGCTCGGCCTGGTCACCGCGTTCGTGCTGCTGCTGGCGGTGACCGGGCTGGCGCTGCTGTTCGGCGCCGACGACCCCGCCGGCCGCGTCTTCGGCGGGGTGCAGCTGCTGCTGGCGCTGCTGCTGCTGGCCCTGCTGCGGCCGAGCTGGCGCGGCCCGTCGCCGCCCGGCTCCGGACCCGACGCCGGGCCAGGCTCTGGAACCGGCTCCGGACCCGACGGCTGACCTGGCGGTCCGGAGCGCCTGTTCAGCTATGCTATCTTTTAGCTATGGCAAAGATGACCGTGACGGACGAGCGCGTGCCCGTCCCCGAGCTCGCCTCCCGCCTCCGCTGGGCCGTGAGCCGCCTGCACCGGCGCTTCCGCCAGCTGGCGCCGACCGACCTGACGCCCACGCGGCTGGCGGCGCTGGCCACCGTGGACCGGACCGGCCCGCTCAGCATGGGCCAGCTGGCCAGGGCCGAGCGGGTCGCCGCGCCAACGATGACGCGGATCGTCGACTGCCTGGAGCGTGACGGGCTGGTGACCCGGCTGGCCGACGCGCGCGACCGGCGGGTGGCGCGGATCCAGGTCAGCGAGCGGGGCTCGCGCCTGCTCGGCGGCACCCGCACCAAGGTCGACCACTACCTGGCCGACGGCCTCGCGGGCCTGGACCGCGAGCAGCTGGAGCGGCTCGCCTGGGCCATCGCGCTGATCGAGGAGCTCGCCGACGGCGCGCCGGCCGCCGACGCGGAGCCGTGACGGAGCGCACGGCCACCGGCGGGGGCCTCCACTACAAGTGGATCGCCCTGTCGAACACCACCCTGGGCATGCTGCTGGCGACCCTCAACGCCTCCAGCCTGATCATCGCCCTGCCGGTGATCTTCCGCGGCATCCACCTGGACCCCCTGGACCCGGCCAACTTCAGCTACCTGCTGTGGGTGCTGATGGGCTACCTGCTGGTCAGCGCCGTGCTGGTGGTGACCCTCGGGCGGGTCGGCGACATCTACGGCCGGGTCCGCATGTTCCGGCTGGGCTTCGTGGTGTTCACCGCCGCGTCGGTCGCCCTGTCGCTGATCTGGAGCACCGGGTCGGCCGGGGCGATCGAGCTGATCGGCTTCCGCATGGTCCAGGCGGTGGGCGGGGCCATGCTGATGGCCAACGCCGCCGCCATCCTCACCGACGCCTTCCCGGCCAACCAGCGGGGCATGGCCCTGGGGGTCAACCAGATCGCCGGCCTGGCCGGGTCGTTCGCCGGCCTGGTGCTGGGCGGGGCGATGGCCGCGATCGACTGGCGCTGGGTGTTCCTGGTCAACGTCCCCGTCGGGGTGGCGGGCACGGTGTGGGCCTACTGGAAGCTCCGCGAGGTCGGCCAGCGCACCGTGGCCCGGATCGACTGGACGGGCAACGTCGCCTTCGCCGCCGGCCTGGCCATGGTGCTCACCGGCATCGTCTACGGCATCAAGCCCTACGGCGGCTCCACCATGGGCTGGGGCAACCCCTTCGTGGTCACCATGCTGGTCGGCGGCGTGGCCGTGCTCGGCCTGTTCGTGGTGATCGAGCGGCGGGTGCGCCAGCCGATGCTGAACACGCACCTGTTCGGGATCCGGCCGTTCGCCATGGGCAACGTGGCGGCGCTGCTGGCGGCGATGGGGCGGGGCGGGCTGCAGTTCATGCTGATCATCTGGCTGCAGGGCATCTGGCTGCCGCTGCACGGCTACGACTTCGAGCGCACGCCGCTGTGGGCGGGGATCTACCTGGTCCCCCTGACGGCTGGGTTCCTGGTGGCCGGCCCGGTCTCCGGATGGCTGTCCGACCACTTCGGGGCCAGGCCCTTCGCCACCGGGGGGATGGCGCTCTCGGTGGTCAGCCTGCTCGCCATGATGGCCATCCCGGCGAACTTCGCCTACCCGGTCTTCGCCGTGGTGCTGCTGGTCAACGGCATCGCCTTCGGCCTGTTCGCGTCCCCGAACGCGGCCAGCGTGATGAACAGCGTCCCGGCGCGGGAACGGGGCGCCGCGTCCGGCATGCTGGCCACCTTCCAGAACGCCGGCTTCCCCCTGTCGATCGGGGTGTTCTTCTCGCTGATGGTGGCGAGCCTGCAGGCCAGCGTCCCCCACACGATGTTCGCCGGCCTCACCGGCCACGGGGTCCCGGCCCCGACCGCCACCGCCCTGGCGCAGCTGCCGCCGCTCGGCTACCTGTTCGCCGCCTTCCTCGGCTACAACCCGCTGCAGACGCTGCTCGGGCCCAAGGTCCTGGGCGCGCTGCCGCCGCAGCAGACCGCCACCCTCACCGGGCGCACGTTCTTCCCGCAGCTGATCGCCGGCCCGTTCCGGCACGGGCTGGTGGTGGTACTGGCCTTCGCCGCCTGCATGTGCCTGGTCGCCGCGGTCGCCTCGTGGATGCGCGGCGGCCGGTTCGTGCACGAGGAGGCGCGCGCGCACCTGGGGGCGAGGCCGCTGGCCGAGCGCAACGGGCACGCCCCATCCGTGGCCGGCGACGCCCGCGAGCCGGCGAGCCGGCGTGTGCAACCATGACCTGAGCACGACGGAGGAGGGCGCATGGGGCCGGACGACGCACGGGAGTTCGTCGCCGGCAACCACCGGGCGGTGCTCATCACCCGCAGGTCGGGCGGCGGCCTGCAGACCTCGCCGGTGCTTGTCGGGGTCGACGGCGAGGGGATGCTGGTCATCTCGACCAGGGAAGGCGCCTACAAGACCCGCAACCTGCGGCGCGACCCGACCGCGGTGCTGTGCGTCCTCAACGACGGCTTCTTCGGAAGCTGGCTGCAGGTCGAGGGCACGGCGCAGGTGGTCTCGCTGCCGGAGGCGATGGACGGGCTGGTGGACTACTACCGGGGCATCAGCGGCGAGCATCCCGACTGGGACGACTACCGCCGCGCCATGCGGCAACAGCGGCGCGTGCTGCTGCGGATCGCGATCGACCGGGTCGGCCCCACCCGCTCCGGCTAGCCGAGCCGGCGGGCCAGGCGCTGGTAGTCGACGGTGACGCCGTCGGCGTCGACGGTGATCTCGAAGACGCCGAACTGGTCGTCGGCGTACTCCCAGCGGTCGGCGGCCAGGCGGCGGTAGCGCTGCGCCAGCGGCCGCACGGTGAGCGCCGGCGGCTCCACGAAGGCCGCCCGGACCTCGACCAGCCCGCCGACCGGGACCTCGCGGGCCCGGATGACCAGCGCGTTGGTGAACGGGTTGCCGGCGATGTCCACCACGTCGCAGCCCCGCAGGTCGTCGAGCCGCAGCCGCCTGGTGCCGGCCGCCTCGGTGGCCTCGACCGTGGTGACGCGGTGCCGCCAGCGGCCGTCCAGCTCGATGGTGAACCGCGTCGACCAGCGCTCGGCACCGTCCACGCAGACCTCGTGGCCCTCGATCCGGACGGCGTCGTCGGCCTCGACGCGGACGAAGCTGACACCCTCCAGGTCGAGGCGGCGCCACGCGTAGGTCGCCACGGTCATGGTCGCCAACGCTACGCTCTGGGGGACGGACAACGCGACGAAGGAGCAGGCACCGTGCAGCAGCGCCGCCTCGGCCGCCTCGACCACATGAGCTCCGTGATCATCTACGGCGCGGCCGCGCTCTCCGCGGTCGACCAGGAGACCGCCGACCGCTCCATCCAGCTGGCCCTGGACGCGGGCATCAACCACTTCGACGTGGCGGCCGGCTACGGCGACGCCGAGCTGCGGCTCGGCCCCTGGATGCCCCGCATCCGCGAGCGCATCTTCCTGGCCACCAAGACCGACCGGCGCGACCGCGACGGCGCCTGGGCGCAGATCAACCGGAGCCTGGAGCGGCTGCGGACCGACCGCCTCGACCTGATCCAGGTCCACGCGGTCGGCGACCTGGCCGACCTGGACCGGGTCACCCGGCCAGGCGGGTCGCTGGAGGCCGTGGTCAGGGCCAGGGACGAGGGCCTCGCCGCGGCGATCGGGATCACCGGCCACGGCCACCAGGCGCCCGCGACCCACCGGGAGGCCCTGCGGCGCTTCGGGTTCGACACGGTGCTGACGCCGCTGAACTACGTGCTGGGGCGCGACCCGGCCTACCTGGCCGACTACCGGAGCCTGGTTGACGAGGTGCGGGCGCGGGACGTGGGGCTGATGGTCATCAAGGCCGCCGCCCGGCGCAACTGGCCGAGGGCGGCCGCGCACGCCTACACCACCTGGTACGAGCCGTTCGACGACCAGGAGCGGATCGCCGCCGCGGTCGCCTGGGTGCTGTCGCACGAGGAGGTGACCGGCATCGCCACGCCCGGCGACGTGCGGCTGCTGCCGCTGGTGGTCGAGGCCGAACGCCGCCTGGCGCGGGCCGGCCCGGGCGACGCCGAGGGGGTGCTGGCCGCCGCCGGCGACTACAGCTCGCCGTTCATCGACATGCCGTTCTGAGCGCCGCCATGGACACCACCGGCCTGGTGCTCGTCGGGATCGCGATCCTGGTGGGCCTGGTCGGCGTGCTCGTGCCGGTGCTGCCGGGGCTGCTGCTGTGCTGGGCGGCCGTGCTGGTCTGGGCGCTGGTGGAGCGGACCGCGGTCGCCTGGACGGTGCTGGCGGTCGCGACCGCGCTGGTGGTCGCCAGCCAGGTCGTGAAGTACCTGGTGCCGGGCAGGCGCATGCGGGCGGCCGGGGTGCCCTGGTCGAGCCTGGCCGCCGGCGGCGGCCTGGCCATCGTCGGCTTCTTCGTGGTCCCAGTGCTGGGGGCGCTGGCCGGCTTCGTCGGCGGGGTGTACGGCGCCGAGCGGCTGCGGCTCGGCAGCCACGCGGCCGCGTGGCCGTCGACGGTGCAGGCGCTGCGCGCGGTGGGGCTGTCGATCCTGATCGAGCTCGGCGCCGGGCTGCTGATCGCCGCCGTCTGGCTGGCCGCCGTGCTGCTCGCGTAGGCGCGGCGACGCCGACCCGGCCTGGGGTGCGCTCAGCCCTGGACCCTGCGGTCGCGGCCGGCCCACTCCTTGTCCCGCAGGGCGAACTTCTGGATCTTGCCGGTGGAGGTCTTGGGCAGCTCCTCCATGAACTCGACCCGGTCGGGCGCCTTGTAGTGGGCGATGAGGCCGCGGACGTGCCCGATCAGCTCGTCCTGGGCGACATCGGCGCCCTGCTTGAGGACCACGAACGCCTTGGGCCGCTCGCCCCAGCGGTCGTCCGGCACGCCGACCACGGCGGCCTCCAGCACCGCGGGGTGGCTGACCACGGCCTGCTCGACCTCGATGGTGGAGATGTTCTCGCCGCCGGAGACGATCACGTCCTTGGCCCGGTCGCGCACCTCGACGTAGCCGTCCGGGTGCCACACGCCGAGGTCGCCGGAGTGGAACCAGCCGCCCCGGAACGCTTCCTCGGTCGCCACCGGGTCGTCGAAATAGCCCTTCATGACGTTGTTGCCGCGCATCACGATCTCGCCCATGGCGGCGCCGTCGCGCGGCACGTCGCGCAGGTCCTGGTCGACCACGCGGACCGGGTCGGAGATCACCATCGCCACGCCCTGGCGGGCCAGCAGCCGCGCCCGCGCCGCGCGCTCCTCGCCCTCCCAGCCGGCCTGCCACTCGCACACCGTGTAGGGACCGTAGGTCTCGGTCAGGCCGTAGACGTGGACGACCCTGGCGCCGAGCTCCTCGAGCTGGCCGATGATCGTCGGGCTGGGCGGGGCGCCGGCGGTGGTCACCACCAGCCCGCGCTCCAGCGGCCCCGCCTCGGCGGCGTTGGCCATGGTGACCAGCACGGTGGGCGCGCCGTTCAGGTGGGTGACGCCCTCGGCCCGCAGCAGCCGCCACAGCTCGTCGGCCCGGACCGCCCGCAGGCACACGTGGGTGCCGCCGGCGGCGGTCACCGCCCAGGTCGTGCACCAGCCGTTGCAGTGGAACATCGGCAGCGTCCACAGGTAGACGCTGGCCGGGCTGTGGCGCGAGTGGAAGACCTCGCCGAGCGCGTTCAGGTAGGCGCCCCGGTGGCTGTACATCACGCCCTTGGGCCGCCCGGTCGTGCCCGAGGTGTAGTTGATCGAGATCGTGGCCTGCTCGTCGGCGACCTCCCAGGGCAGCGGCTCGTCCGAGCCGCGGGCGAGCAGCTCGGCGTAGGACGGGCCGGGCACCGCCGGCGCGACGCCCGCGTCGTCGACGGCGACGACCTCGCGGACGGTCCGCAGCGAGGCGGCCACCGGCTGCAGCGTGGGGTGCAGCGCGGTGTCGGCCACCACCAGCCTGGCCCCGGAGTGGTCGAGGATGTAGCGCACCTCGTCAGGGGCCAGCCGGGTGTTGATGGCGACCAGGACCGCCCCGGCCAGCGGCACGCCGAAGTGCGCGACCAGCAGCTCGGGGACGTTCGGGCACAGGTAGGCGACCCGGTCGCCCGGCCCGACCCCGGAGGCGCGCAGGGCGTGGGCCAGGCGGGTCGCCTCGGCGGCGAACTGGCGGTAGCTGGCGCGGCGGTCGCCGTGGACGATCGCGACCTTGTCACCGAAGGCCTCCGCCGAGCGGCCCAGGAAGGCCAGGGGCGTCAGCGGGGTTCGGCCCACCTCGGCTGCGCGCTCGGCGGGGTGGTTCGTCGCCTGGGTCACCTCGGCCCCCTCGGCAAGCCGGGCCGGCCGCTCCGGCCATCCCGGCGATCGTACGCCGGCCCGAGCGCACCGTAACGTTCGCGCTGCGCGGGTCGTTCTCACTGAGTGTGGTGGCGGACCGAGGTGCCTCCCCCGAGCCTCGGCGCCACCCGGTCGTGTGTCCGCCTCGGGCGCTGGCCCATGCCATGGGGATGGAAGGCCGGCGCTCGGGGCAGCACGGCTGTCACCCCGGTGGCGCCGTGGCCACAACCATTCTGTGGCCGTACCGACCCTTCCTGGAAACCGCCCCGGCCCGGACGCGGCGGCCCGGGCCGACTGCCGCCGGTGGAGCGCCCACCTCAACGGCCTGCTGAGCGCCGCCAGCGGGCAGGACAGGCGGATCGCCGCCTGATCCGGGATCCCGCGGCTGCTACCATGACCGAACTACCCTGGTGAGCTGCCGTGCCGGGGGTGGTGGCGACGGCGACGCCTTTGGACCGCGCGCTGGGTTGGGCGGAGCGACGCCCCGAGCGCATCCGCGGGTACAACCCGTGGCAGCTCTCCCTGCGCGTGGTCCATTCCGCCAGCCGCCACCGCATCAGCGGGCCGGCGGCCGAGATGTCGTTCTTCGCGCTGCTCACCCTGGTGCCGTCGACGGTGGCCGTGGGCGCGGCGCTCGGCTTCGTCGAGCGGATCGTCGGGCCGGCCAAGATCGCCCGCGGGCAGGACGCCGCCCTCGCCGCGGTCAGGACCCTGCTGAGCCCCAAGCTGGCCAACGGCGTCGTCGACCCGTTCGTCCGCGCCCAGCTCACCCAGCGGCAGGGCGGCGTGGCCATCGGCGGCCTGCTGCTGACCTGGTGGCTGGCCAGCCGCCTGTTCACCGCCACCAGCCACGCGCTCGACTCCGCCTACGGCCAGACCTACCACGGTCCCACGATCGTGCAGCGGTTCGTCGCCCTGGCCTTCGCGCTGGCGTCGGTGGTGCTGGTCGTGCTGAGCCTCGGGATGATGGTCGACGCGCCGTTCCTCGGCACGCACTTCGGGCTCGGCCGTGACGTCGCGATCGCCTGGGAGATCATCCGCTGGCCGACGCTGCTGACGCTGCTGGTCGTCTTCCTGCTGTGCCTGTACCGCTTCGCCGGGAGCATGAAACGGCCCTGGCACGACTGCCTGCCCGGGGCGGTGGGCGGCGTGCTGCTGTGGATCGTGGCCGCGGCCGCGTTCCGCGTCTACCTCGCCTTCGGGCGCGGGACGCCGACCGGCGTGGTGGTCAACGACACCAACGTCGTCATCATCGGCCGCGCGGTCGGCGCCGTGGTCGCCACCGTTCTGTGGACCTACTTCTCCAGCATCGCCATCCTGCTCGGCAACGAGCTGAACGCCGAGCTCGGCCGCGTCCGCGAGGGCCGCGACGGCTAGGTGCTAGGCCTGCACCGCCCCCCTCCAGCGCGCGGGCTGCTCGCGTTCGCGCTCCAGCATGGGGCTGACCCGGGCGCCGAGCGCGGCCGCGGCGACCGCGGTGATCACGGCCGTGAGCGCGATGTAGGTGGAGATCGCGTAGCCGCTGTTGAAGGTGTGCAGCAGCCACGCGGCCAGCAGCGGCGCCGGCCCGCCGGCGATGATCGAGGCGAGCTGGTAGCCGAGGGAGGCGCCGCTGTAGCGCAGGCGGGTCGGGAAGCTCTCGGCGATGAACGCCGCCTGCGGCCCGTACATCATGTCGTGCACCACCACCGACACCACCACCGCGAGCACCACCAGGCCGGCCGTCTTGGAGTTCAGCAGCCCGATGTACGGGAACGCGAACACCAGCACCGCCGACGCGCCGATCAGGTACATGCGCCGCCGGCCGATGAGGTCGGACAGGTAGCCGAAGAACGGCGTGGTGAACAGCGACACGATCGCGGCCAGCAGCACCGCGTTGAGCAGGAAGTTGCGCTTGAGCCCCAGCTCCTCGGTGCCGTAGGTCAGCACGTAGGTGGTGAAGATGTAGAAGGGCGCCTGCTCGGCCATGCGCGCCAGCGCCGACAGGGCGATCTCGGGCCAGTGGTGCTGGATGGCCTCTGGGACGGGCGTCTTGGCGACCTGCTTCTGCTCCACCACCCTGGCGAACAGCGGGGTCTCCAGCACCCGCAGCCGGATGAACAGCCCCACCAGGACCAGCAGGATGCTCAGCAGGAACGGGAGCCGCCAGCCCCAGGTGGTGTACTTGTCGCCGGTCCATTGGGACGCCAGGCGCGTCGCGCCGATCGACAGCGCCAGCCCGATCGGGACGCCGGCCTGGGGCCAGCTGGCGATGAACCCTCGCCGGTTGCCGCGGTGCCATTCCATCGACATCAGCACCGAGCCGCCCCACTCCCCGCCGACGCCGAGACCCTGGCAGATGCGCAGGACGATCAGCAGCACGGCGGCCCACAGGCCGATGGCGCTGTAGGTTGGCATCACGCCGATCAGGAAGGTCGCGATGCCCATCAGCAGCAGCGTGATGATCAGCGTCGCCTTGCGGCCGATGCGGTCGCCGAAGTGGCCGAAGACCCACGCGCCCAGCGGCCGCGCCAGGAAGCCGACGAAGAAGGTGGCGAACGACGCCAGCGTGCCGGCGTAGGGGCTGGAGTGGGGGAAGAACAGCTTCGGGAAGACCAGCGCGGCGGCCGTCCCGTAGAGGAAGAAGTCGTACCACTCGATCGACGTGCCGATCGTGCTCGCGACGACGGCACGGCGGACCTGCCTGCGGTGCTCCGCCTCGTCGATACGCAAGCCGGCTGTGGTCTCGTCGGCCATGTCCCGCACCTCCTGCTCGGTGACGCTCGCGGCAGCCATCGAGCACGGCAGGAGGATCCGGGGCGGGTCGACGGGGCCGCGCACCTCCGGCCGTGCCTGTCAGGCCGCCCAAACTACGAAGTTTGGACCTACCCGCCGGGCCACGGGCGCAAACGGCACGGTCAGCGCCCGAGCAGGCGGCCGACCGCGATGGCGGCGCGGGAGGGCCGCCCGGTGCGGGCCTCCGCCCTGTCCGCCAGGCCCATCGCCCGCAGCCCGGCGTTGACGCCCAGCCACCGCAGCGGCTCCGGCTCCCAGCGGGGCGAGCGGTGCCCGGTCCACGGCAGGCGGACCAGCTCGCTGTCCCGGCCGAGCAGCAGGTCGGCCAGGGTCCGGCCCGCCAGGTTCGAGGTCGCCACCCCGTCGCCGACGTAGCCGCCGGCCCAGGCCAGCCCGGTGGCGCGGTCCAGCCCGACCGACGCGCACCAGTCGCGCGGCACGCCCAGCGGGCCGCCCCAGGCGTGCGCCACCGGCACCTCGCCGAGGGCGGGCAGCAGCTCGGCCAGGGCGCGCCGCAGCGCGGCGAAGATCGCGGGGTCGCGGTCGAAGCCGGCGGCGATCCTCGAACCATAGTGGTAGGGGGCGCCGCGGCCGCCGAAGGCCAGCCGGCCGTCGGCGGTCCGCTGCCCGTACACCAGCAGGTGCCGGTAGTCCCCGAAGGTCTCCCGGCCGGCCAGGCCGATCCGCCGCCACAGCTCCTCGGGCAGCGGCTCGGTCGCGATCATCAGCGAGTAGAGCGGGGCGATCGCGCGGCCCAGCCCGGGAAGCCGCGGCGTGTAACCCTCGGTGGCACGGACCACGTGGCGGGCGCGGACGGTGCCATGCGGGGTGCTGGCACGGCCCGGGGAGATCGACCCGACCGGCGTGCGCTCGAAGATCCGGACCCCGCGCCGCTCGGCCGCCACAGCCAGGCCGCGCGCCAGCCGCAGCGGGTGGACCGCGGCGCAGTGCGGCGTCCAGGTGCCCCCCAGCACGCCGCTGGCGTCCAGCCGCGCCCGCGCCTCCGCGGCCGACAGCAGCCGCAGGTCCTGCTCGCCGAACCCGAACGTGCGCGCCTCGGCCACCTCCTCCTCGGCCCGCCGCAGCTGCGGCTGCGTGCGGGCCAGCAGCACCGTGCCGCCCTTGGACCAGTGGCAGTCGATGCCCTCGGCCACCACCACCGTGCCGACCTCGTCGACGGTGGCCTGCATCGCCCGCCGCATGGCGACCGCCGCGTCGCGCCCGGCCATGCGCGCCAGCTTGGTGGTGCTGGCGGGGAAGTAGGCCGAGCACCAGCCGCCGTTGCGTCCCGACGCGCCGAACCCGGCGATGTCACGCTCCAGCACCGCGACCCGCGGCGCGGGGTCGGCGCCGGCCAGGTAGTAGGCGGTCCACAGGCCGGTGTAGCCGGCGCCGACGACCGCCACGTCGACGTCCAGGTCGCCGTCGAGCGCGGCGCGGGGCTCCAGCGGGTCCGCCGCGGTCGCGTGCCACAGCGAAAGGGACTGGTAGCGCTCGGGCAAGCTGGCTCCTGGCTGCTGCGATGGTGGTGGCCTGCCCCTGGACTATGCCAGATCGACCGCCGATGCTCGGCGAGTCGGGAGGCCGGCCCACTGGGGAAACTGCGACGCGACCAGGCGGGCAACCGGGGAGGCGTCGATGGCAACGGGTGACATGGTTCCTGAGGGTATCCGGCTGGGGATCGTCCGCGGCATCAGCTACGGGCTGTTCGGCAAGCCCGACACGTTCGTGCCGCAGCTCCGGGAGCTGGGCGCGACCCTGGTGCGGGTCTACGTCTACTGGTCGCAGGTCGAACCCGAGCCCGGCCGCTACACCTTCGAGGTCGTCGACGCGTTCCTGGACCAGCTCGACGGCTCCGAGGAGGTCTGGGTCACGGTCTGCTCCAGCTCGCGCTGGGCGACCCGGCAGCCGACCGACTTCCTACCGCCCTCGCCGGCCAGGGACCTGGACGCCTACCACCGGTTCGTGCACCGCCTGGTGCGCCACTGCGGCGGGCGGGTGCGCTGGTGGCAGTGCGACAACGAGCCCTGCAACGTCGGGCTGACCTGGGCGGGCAGCGCGCAGGAGTACCTCGCCCAGCTGCGGGTGATGCACCGGGCGGTCAGGGAAGCCGACCCGGCCGCGGCGGTGGTGCTCGGCGGCGCGCCGTACGCGCTGCCGGCGAGCGCGCCCGACAGCCCGGAGCGGCAGTTTTTCCACCTGCTGCTGCGCGACGGCCGCGATGCATTTGACGTGTTCGACCTGCACCTGTACGGGCCCGCCGACCGGATCCTGGACGACATCGACACCGCCCGTTCGATGATGCGCGCGTTCGGCTACGAGAAGCCGCTGCTGGTCGGCGAATACAACGCCCCGTGGCCGAACCAGTTCCCCGAGGCGACCGCGGCGATGCAGCAGGCCATGCAACCGGCGCCGGACGAGGCTGCTATGGCCGGCCTGTACGAGCGCATGGCCAGCCTGCCGCCGCAGCTGCAGATGTTCATGCGCGGCTGCCCGAGCGAGCTGGAGGACAAGCGGCACCGGATCAACCGCCGCGAGCTCGTCATGCGCAACCTGCTGGCGCTGTCGGCCGGGGTGCGCCGCACGGTCTGCTGGAACCTCGCGCCGGAGATCCCCGGCTACGAGAACCCGCTGTCAGTGATGGACCTGCTGTTCGGCAAGCTGGCGCTGCTGGGCTACGAGGGCGCCGAGCTGGCCCACCGCCACCCGTCCGCCGAGGCGTTCGCCCTGCTGGCCCGCCAGCTCGCCGGCGTGGAGGGCGTGGCCCGCGTCGAGGTGCCGGAGCGGCCGGACCTGTACCTGTTCGAGGTGCGGCGCCGCGGGCGCGGGCCGCTGCTGGTGGTGTGGGCGCGGCGCGACCCCTTCGACGGGGAGGACGAGCCGCCGGTGGGCTTGGACTGGCCGTGGCCGGCCGCGCGGGCGGCGGCCGTCGACGCGCTGGGCCAGGCGCAGCCGGTCGAGGTGCGCGACGGCCGGGTGCGGCTGCGGGTGTCGCTCACGCCGCTGTTCGTCGACGCCGGCTGACGCCATTCACCCGGCGGTTGTTTCTTCCTCCCCCGCGCGGTTATCCCGCGCTATCGGGAATGGCGCCCAGCGCCAGCGGTAGCGGCAATTACAGACAGAAAGGGTGCACGTGGGTACAGCACGCCCTGATACCGGCCGGTCCGGGGGCGCCTAGCATGCGCGTGCTCGGCGTCAACGCGGTGTTCCACGACCCGGCCGCGGCCCTGGTGGTGGACGGCCAGATCGTGGCCGCCGCCGAGGAGGAGCGCTTCACCCGCCGCAAGCACGGCAAGCCGCCGGTGCCGTTCGCGACCTGGGAGCTGCCCGAGCGTTCGGCCGCGTGGTGCCTGGCCGAGGCCGGCCTGGCCGCCGAAGACCTGGACGCGGTCGCCTACTCCTACGACCCGGCGCTGGCCCCGGCGCCCGGCCCGGACCTGACCGCCGACGGCTGGGAGGGCCTGCGCACCCTGTTCGCCCTGCGGGCGCCCGTGTTCCTGCGCAGCGCCCTGCCCGGCCTGGACCCCGCCTGCGTGCGCTACGTGCCCCACCACGTCGCGCACGCCGCCTCGGCGCACCTGGCCGCCCCGTACCGCTCCTCCAGCGTGCTGGTGCTGGACGGCCGCGGCGAGCGGGCCTCCCACCTGGCCGGCCGGGCGGTCGACGGCGAGCTGGAGGTGCTGGCCGCCCAGGGCCTGCCGCACTCCCTCGGCCTGCTCTACGAGGAGGTCACCGCCCACCTCGGCTTCCGCCGCTCCAGCGACGAGTACAAGGTGATGGCGCTGGCCGCCTACGGCCGGCCGGCCTGCCTGCCGGAGCTGCGCGAGGCGGTCCGCACCATCGGCGACGGCGGCTTCACCGTCGACCCGATCGAGCTGGGCAGCCTCGCCAAGCCGCGCCGGCCCGGCGAGCAGTGGACCAGCGAGCAGGCCGACCTGGCGTGCAGCCTGCAGCTGCGCCTGCAGGAGGTGCTGCTGGAGCTGGCCGGCTGGCTGCACGCCCAGACCGGCGACCGCGACCTGACCATGGCCGGCGGGGTGGCGCTCAACTGCGTGGCCAACTCCTACCTGGCCGAGCACGGCCCGTTCGAGCGGGTCTGGGTGCAGCCGGCCGCCGGCGACGCCGGCACGGCGCTGGGCGCGGCGCTGCATGTGGCCCACGCGCTCGGCGACCGGGTGGCGCCGATGCGGTCGGCGGCGCTCGGCCGCGGCTGGACCGACCAGGAGCTGGAGGCGTCCCTCGCCACCGCGCGGGTCGCCTTCGAGCGACCCGTGGACCTGGCCGGCGCGGTCGCCGAGGTGCTGGCAGCCGACGGCGTGGTCGCCTGGTTCCAGGGGCGCAGCGAGTACGGGCCGCGCGCGCTCGGCCACCGCAGCCTGCTCGCCAACGCCACCAGGGCCGAGAACCTGGCCCGCCTGAACGACGTCAAGGGCCGCGAACAGTTCCGC
>DASQWY010000638.1:0-18986 GCA_035640005.1 Actinomycetes bacterium | reverse complement strand
GGTGGTGGGCGGGATGGCCCCGTTGGCGGTGGCCGTGGCCGACGTGGCCTTCGGCGCGCCTGCCGTGTGGGTCGATCGGCGGGAATCGGTCGTGACAGGCGCAGGTTCCCCCTTCGAAGGTCAGCTCCAATCGCAAGGAGGCTCGTGCGTGAGACGACAGCTGGTGCTGGCCAGCGCCTCGCTCGCCATTGCCCTGGTCGCTGCCGGCTGCGGCGGCAAGAGCAGCAGCTCCGGCAGCAGCGCACCGGCCAGCTCCCCAGCCGCGACCACCGCGGCCGCCGGCGCGACGGTCGCGGTCAAAGGCTCCAAGCTCGGCCGCATCCTGGTCGACGGCAGCGGCCGGACCCTGTACCTGTTCGAGCGGGACAAGGGAAGCACCTCCACCTGCTCGGGCGCCTGCGCCACCGGCTGGCCGCCCTTGCTCACCAGCGGGGCACCGCAGTCCGGCAGCGGCGTGTCCGCCTCCCTGCTTGGCACCACCACCAGGAGCGACGGCAAGACCGAGGTCACCTACCACGGCCACCCGCTGTACTACTTCGCCGGTGACGGCAAGCCCGGCGACACCAACGGGCAGGGCGTGAAGGCGTTCGGCGCCGAGTGGTACGTGCTGTCAGCCGCCGGCAACAAGGTCGAGAAGGAGGGCTCCTAGCCACCCAGAGCCCATGCGGCAGCCTGCCGCGGCCTGCCGTAGGCCACCGTGGGCCGGCGAGCAGCGCTTTCACGCCTCCTACCTTTCCTCGGTCCCAATGGGGCCGTACGGCTGACGTTCTGGCCTGGCTCGAGCGCGGCCGCGGTGGGCTGCTTCGATCTCGGCGACTGGCCCGCCGGCGCGCACGGGAGGCATCATGGCGGGTGGACCTTGGGGACCGGCGTAGCGTGCGGACATGGCCGCGACCGGCCGGCTGGCAGCGGGCGCTGATCGCCGCCGGGCTGGCGGTGGTCCTGGGCGGGGTGGGCGCGGCCGCTGTGGCGGCTCGGGCCGCCAACCCCGCACCCAGGATCCTGGTTGGTGTCCGGGTGGCGGGTGTCGACGTCGGCGGGATGACCAGCAGGCAGGCAACCGTGGCGGTCGTCGCGGCGACCGATCGCTGGCTGGGACGCGCGATCATGGTCCGGGCGGCCGGCAGGGCCTGGCGGGTGACCCCGGCCGCGCTTGGGCGGCGAGCCGCGGTGGACCAGGCGGTCAGCCAGGCAGTGCGCGGGCCGCGGCTGGCCTGGTGGGCCAGGGTGTGGCATCGGCTCACCCGCCGGCCCGTGCGCCTGCAGGTCGGCATCGCCTACCGCGGCGGTCAGCCCGGCGCCGCGGCCATGGTGCGCAGGATCGCCTCGGCCATCCACGTCGCGCCGCGCGACGCGGTCATCCAGCTGGCGGCCGGTCGGGTCCAGCGGCGGCCAGCGCGTCCTGGCCGCGCCCTGGACCTGCCAGCGGCCGCCGAGCTGCTCGCCGCCGCCGAGCGGGGCGGCAGCACCGCCGTCAACCTCCCGGTACGGTCGCTGCCGCCCCGGGTGACCGACGCTCGGCTCGGCACGACGATCACCATCGACGCCGGGGCGAACCGGCTGGCTCTCTACGACGGCCTCAGGGTGGAGCGGAGCTACCCGGTGGCCACCGCCATGCCGGGCTTCTACACCCCCAGGGGGACCTGGCGGGTGCTCTACAAGCAGGTCGATCCGACCTGGGTCAACCCGGCCCCGCACGGGTGGGGCGCCGGGGAGCCGGCGAGGATCCCGCCGGGACCGGATGACCCGTTGGGGACTCGGGCGCTGGCCCTCAACGCCCCTGGGATCCTCATCCACGGGTCGCCGGCGAGCTGGTCGATCGGCAGCTACGCCTCCCACGGCTGCATCCGCATGTTCATCCATGACGCCGAGGACCTATTTGCCCGCGTGCCGGTCGGAACGCCGGTGCTGATCTACGGGGGTGGGCCGGCGCCGAGGCCCACCACCCAGGCCGCCGGCGCCTAGGGCCTGTCTGACGGCTCAGGTGGGGAGCCATAGCAGTATGGCAGCCAGCACCAGCCAGGTGTGGTAGCTGTCGGCCAGCTTGTCGTACCTGGTCGCGATGGCGCGGTGCTGCTTGAGCCGGGCGATGGCCCGCTCGACGACATTTCGCTGCTGGTAGCGCACCGCATCCACGTGGGGTGGCCGGCCGCCCCTGGGTCCCCTGCGGCTCGGGCGGCCTGCTGGTCGGACCGCTCGGGGATGGTGTGGGCGATGTGCCGCCGGCGCAGCAACCTACGGCAGCCCGGGTAGCTGTAGCCCCGGTCGGCGACCAGGTGCGCGGGGCGCTTGCGCGGCCGACCGGCCCTGGCCTGGGCACCCGGATCGTGTCCAGCAACGGCCCCAGCTGGGTGCTCTCGTGCCGCTGCCCGGCAGTGACCAGCATCCCCAGCGGCCGCCCGCGGCCGTCGCAGGCCAGGTGGACCTTGGTGGTGAGCCCACCGCGGCTGCGTCCCAGTGCCTGGTCGGCCTCCGCAGCCGACCCTACGTAACCGGATGGTCCCCTTTTCGGGCGCTGGCGGCGTGCTGGTGCGCCCGCACGGTGGTGGCGTCCACCACCACCTGCCAGTCGACCTCCCCGACGGCGTCGGAGCGGGTCTGGGCATGGGCCAGCAGCCGTTGCCAGGTGCCGTCGGCCTGCCAGCGGCGGAACCGCTCGTAGCAGGTCTGCCAAGGGCCATAGTGTTCCGGCAGGTCCCGCCAGGGCACCCCGGTGGAAAGCTTCCACAAGATCCCGTTGACCACCCGGCGGTGGTCCGCCCACTGGCCGCCGGGACAAGCGGTCGAGGGCAGCAGCGGCTGGATCGCCGTCCAGGCCTGATCGGTGAATTCGTGGCGACGGACCACGCGACCTCCCCACTCGAGGAGCTGGCAGCCGCCCGAACCTACAGCACGAGCCGTCAGACAGGCCCTAGGCGCTGTCGCGGTCTCTTGAAGCACGCTCCCCGACGGGCGCCATCCCATGCCGGAAGGCGATCACGACCGCCTCCAGCTGCGAGTGGACCCCGAGCTTGACCAGGAGGTTCTGCACGTGGGTATGGACCGTCCACAGCGACAGGTGCCATTCCTGGGCGATGCGCCGGCTGGACCAGCCGCTGGCGAGCAGGCCAAGAACCTTCAGCTCCCGGTCCGACAGCGTCCACAGCCGCAGCAGTTCCACGCTCGACCCGCGCGGGGGCGGGTTCGGCTTGGCCGCCACCACGGCCAGCCGGCCGTCTGCCACCCGCCGGATGGCGTCGACGAGCTGCCGGCTGGACCCACCCCGCGCCACGATGCCCTCCGCCCCGGCCGCGGTCGCCGCCGCGATCGCGTTGCTCGAGGTAGCGGCCGACAGCAGCAGCACCTTGGTCGTCGGCGAGGCCGCCTTGACCGCTGCCAGCGTCTGGGCCGGGTCGCCGCCGGGCAGCTGGGTGTCCAGCAGCAGGACGCTCGGTCGGTGGGCGGCGGCCAGCTCGACCACGCGGCGGGCGTCATGGGCCATGCCGCACACGGTGAGGTCGCTCTCGGCCTCCAGGATCATCGCGAGTCCTTCGGCGAATGCCGGGTGGCCGTCGGCGAGCAGGACGGGCAGGAACCGGACCTGCTGTCCCACGGTGAGCCTCCAAGCGCTGCTGGATCGGTCTGGTGGCACCAGACCGGTTTGACGCCCGAACCGGCAGAAAACTCGGGAGAAGTACGTAGGCGAGGAAGGCCGTATTCGCCCCAGATGACCGAACAAGGCAAGCCGTCGGCAGCAGTGGTGCGGCCGTGCCGCCGTCGGCAGGTTCAGAGTGGCCTCGTTGCCACCGTGCGTGGAGTGGAGCCGCAGGAACGCCGCCGTCCTGCGTGGCCGCGGAGCAACCCTCGGGAGGTCTGGAGCTTTGGGTTCCCGCTTTCGACTCTGCTGGCGAATTCGTCCCTGGTGGTCCGTGTGGCATCGTTCGGTCCTTCTGGTCGATGGGCTGGCTAGGTCGAGATGGCTGGAGGTTGACGATGTCGTTGCGCCCAACGGGCTCACGCAGATCCCTGCTGAGACGGCGCGGGTTGTCCGGGCGGCGTTCCCCAACCGATGACTGGCGGTGCGTGCCCGCGACGCGCTGGGCCCGCTGTTCACCGATGAGCAGTTCGCCGAGCTGTTCGCGGCCCGGGGGCGTCCGGCGTGGTCACCGGCGCGGTTGGCGCTGGTGCTGGTGCTGGGAGTTCGTCGAGGGCCTCACCGATCGGCAGGCGGCCGACGCGGTGCGAGGGCGGCTGGATTGGAAGTACGTGCTGGGCCTTGAGCTGGATGATCCTGGCTTTGACGCCTCGGTGCTTGAGCGAGTTCCGCGCGCGGCTGCTCGCCGGTGGCGAGACCGAGCGGCTGCTGGGGCTGCTGCTTGATCGGCTGCGCGAGCGTGGCCTGCTTGCTGGGCAAGGGCGGGCGCCAGCGCACCGACGCCACCCACGTCCAGGTGGCGGTGCGTGACCTGCACCTGCGTGACCCGCACCGGCTGGAACAGGTCATCCGGACGCTGCGTGCCGCATTGGAGGCACTGGCGGTGGTGGCGCCAGCCTGGCTGGGCGGGCTGCTCCCGCACCAGTGGGACCAGCCGCTACGGCCAGCGCGGCGACGACTGGCGGCTGCGCACCTCCGAGCAGGCCCGCGTCGAACGGGCCGTTGAGGTTGGCCGGGACGGCTTGGTGCTGCTGGAGGCGGTCTCCGCCCCGGACGCGCCGGCCGGGCTGGCCGGGGTGGAGGCGGTGCAGGTGCTGGCCGATGCCGGCTACGCCGGCAAGTTGGTCACCTGGGCCCAACAGGCAGGAGCGCACTGTGCTGTTTGGTTCCTTCGCCTGTGTAGTCTCGCCCGATGGGTTCGACCGCCGGGTTTGGCCAGGCCCCTTTCGGGTAGTTGGAGTCCTGCCGATCGATCGCCTCATCGCCACGTGCGACCGGAAGCTGGTAGCAGGTGCTTGGGACCGGGGCGAAGCCCGAGGGGGCCAGCCGAGTCGGCCTGACAGCGGCCGATCTGGTTGGTGCGCGACGCCGCGAGCCGGCCGCCGTCACCCGCCTCTACGCCGCCTACGCCCCCAAGCTGCTCCGCTTCTTCCTCGCCGCGGTCGGCGACCGGCCCACCGCCGAGGACCTCACCGGCGACGTCTTCAAGAGCGCGATCGAAGGCCTGCCCGGCTTCCGCGGTCCGGTGGAGGCGCTGGGCGGCTGGCTGTTTCGCATCGCCCGCCACGACCTGTGCGACTACCGGCGCAAGCAGACCCGCTCCCCCGGCATCACCCCCTTCGACGAGGCGCTCGAGGAGGCCACCCTGGCCGCCGGCGCAGACGACCCGGAGGAGCTGGCCATCCAGCGCGTCGAGGGCGACCGGGTGCTGGCCGCGCTGCGGCAGCTTTCCCCCGACCAGCGCGAGGTGCTGCTGCTGCGCATGGCGGCCGGGCTCACCGCCCCCGAGGTGGCCGCCATCGTCGGCAAGACCACCGGGGCCGTCAGGGCGCTGCAGCGCCGCGGCGTGGCCGGCCTGGCCCGGGTGCTCGGGGTGACCAACCACACCAGCGCTCCGGAACCCCTGGCTGGATCGTCTGGGCCCGCACGCCTGACGGGTCGGGTGGAAGGGGTGGAAGGGGGGTGAGCATGCGTCGCCGTCGCCACCAGCCCTCCGACAAGCTGGACGCCGCGCTGGAGGGGCGCCCGGTCGAGGTCGACGACGAACTGGCCCCGCTGCTGGAGACGGCGGCCAAGCTGCGCGCTGCCCTGGAGGCCATCCAGCTGGACCCCGAGGTCGCCGAGCGGCACCTGGGGATGGTCCTGGACGGCAAGGCCAAGGTGCTGACCCTGCCAACCCGGTCACGGCCACAGGCCGGCCGGTGGCGCCGTCGGCTGGCCGCGGTCGCCCTGGCGGCCGCGCTCACCGTCCTGCCCGCCACCGTGGCGTCGGCCTCGGCCCTGCCCGGCCAGGCCCTGTACCCGGTCAAGCTGGCCATCGAGCAGCTGCGGGTCACCGCCGTCGGCTGGTCGAGCACCCGGGAGGCAAACGAGCGGATCAACATCACCGACCACCGCCTGGACGAGCTGGACCGGCTGGTCCAGCTCAACGCCGCCGACCGCATCCCGGCCGCCCTCGTGCGCCTCAAGCAGGCCGACGCGGACGCCCAGCAGGCCGTGGAGGACGCCGCGCGCGACAGCGGCGATCCCAGCAAGGCACGAGCCCTGCGGGGGAAGCTGGCGGCAGTCGGGGCCGGGTCCGCCGTCGCGCTGCGGCGCCTCCAACACAAGCTGGAGCAGGGGGTGCTGCCGGCCAGCGCAGCCCAGGCGATCACGGCCGCCATCCGGCAGGACCCGGGCACCCCGGGTCTCGTCACGGGCCCACGCCAGCCGACCCCCACGACCAACGGGCCGGTCGTCACGACGCCGACGGGACCGCCAACCACCACCCAGGCGCCCACCACCAGCCAGGCGCCCACGACCAGCCAGGCACCCACCACGAGCCAGGCACCCACCACCACTATCGTGCCCCCAGAGGTGAGCGACTCCCCGGACCAAAGCGGCGACGACAGCGGCCAAGGAAGCAGCAGGGCGGCTGCGACCACCCTGCCCTAGTCCGGCCCTAGCCCCTGGGACGTTGGAAGTGGCGACGCGTCACCGCTTCCAGACCCCACCTGCGCTGGCATGTTCGCCGCCGCCGCCCAGCACCCCGCCAGCGGCTGGCTCACCCCCGGCTGCTGCTGTGCGGCGCCCAACCCCAGGTGGCCGCCAGCCTCGCCCGGCTGCCCCAATCGCAGCGGCTGCCCGTCTGTCCTAGCGTCAAGGACGCCATCGACCGGGCCGTTGACGACGCCGTCGACGACGCCGTCGACCAGGCGCGCACCCACCCGGTGTGGCTGCGGCGGAAGCTGGTGTTGGCGCCATCCCCGACCGCACCGGCCGCCGCCCGCCGCCCGCCGGTTCGTGCGCGACCTGTGCGCCTGCTGGGACCTGCTGACGGTCGACGACCCCCACGATCCCCTGGAGCGCGCCTGGCTGGCCGAGCGGGTCGACCAGGCCGTGCTGGTGGCCGACGAGTTGGTCACCAACGCCGTGGTGCACGCCCACAGCCAGCTGTGCTTGCTGGTGGAGCTGCGCGCCGACCAGCTGCACCTGGCCGTCCAGGACGCCAGCCCGCACCTGCTGCGCCTGGCCACCGCCCCCGAGACGCTGGCCGAGGGCGGCCGTGGCCTGCCGCTGGTGGAGGCGCTCGCCCGCCACCTGGCAGGTGCAGCATCCCCCCGACGGCGGCAAGGTCGTCGATTGCGTGCTGGACCTCGCCCACTGACCCACGGCGTCAGGCGGTGGGCCAGCAGCTTCATCGGCCAACCCTCGCCGGTGCAGAGGCTCTTTTCACTCGTCCAGCTCGACCCAACGAGGTGAAGGAGTTGGCAGCGGCCCAGCTGAGGTCGGCCATCAGGATGACGCGGACATCCCCCTACACCAGTCGACCGGACGACGGCCCTGCCTTGTTGGCGAGTCGCCGAGACCAGCACGGCAGGAGGGGCCGCAGCCCGCGGCAGCCCGTGCTTGTGCCGCGCTGGTGATACGGGCAGGCGAACTGGGCGAGCGGCGTCAACCGCAACCACCTGCTCCTCCCAGCAGCTCTCAGCTGGCCGGCGGATGCACCGACATCTGCAGGTCGTGGCAGGCCGGGTTGCAGGTCCCGAAGGTGTGGATCTGGTCGTCGACCATGCCCAGCTGGGCCGGGCCGTGGTCGCGGACCACCAGGTACACCGTGGCCCCGGAGGCGTCCTCAAGGGTCTTGTCGTCGCCCATCACCCAGCCGTCGTCGTCGCCGACCTTCAGGGAGCCGCCGAACTCAGCGGTGCCGGAGCCGTCGGTGACGTGGCCGGCGGCATACAGCACGGCCATCCCCCCGTCGGGGTTGGCCACCATCCACCAGACGGTGACCGCGTGGCCGGGCTCCAGGTCGCTGGTCTCCAGCGAGAACGAGACGCCGCCGCCGGTCCGGGTGAGCGTCGAGGTGCCGACCGGGGCGTTGTCGCTGATGCGGGCGACGTCGTGGGTGGTCTGGGTGGCTGCCCCGGCGCGGCTGAGCGGAATGGCCGACAGCAACCCGAGCAGAACGAATGCGACAAGTAGCCTTCGCTTCACGGCAGCTTCCCCCCAGAGAGGTGGACCGGACACGAGGGAGGAATTTCGACGAATCGGTCGTGCCTGGCAAACTGGCACGAATGTAATTCGTCGTGGTGTGCAGGGCCGCTACGCAGGGGGTTCGGTGGCTGGGCGGCGGCACACCGATCTTGCCACTCTTGCCGCGGGCGATTTAGGCAGTAATGAGTAGGCGCTGATCCGCGAGCGTGCCTAGTGGCGTTGCCCTGCCCTTTGGCCGCGTGTGGAAGTCGTGCAGCAAGGCAAGCACGTCCCGAGCAGGCCCGCCAGGTAAGAGGAGGGTAGGTATCCCGGTTGGCCAGCAAGCGGCGAAGGGCGGTTTAGGGATCGGCCGGCGTCGAGGAGCAGCCAACCCATTACCTGTTCGGTGAGTGCGCCGGCCGCCGCGGCCAGCACGGCGGGGCGCTGGTGACGGCCGGCGGCCAGGATGCAAACTCGTCGCCGCCCAGCCGGCGCGGACAACGGCTGTGCCCCTTCGGCCCGGGTCAGAGCCGCTGCAGGCCGCGGAGGACCTGCTCGAGCAGTGCGGCGTCGGGACCGCCGGTGTGGCTGGGCGCCGGATGGACCACTGCCAACCCGTGGTCGACCAGGTCGGCGACGAGGATGCGGGCCACACCGAGGGGCAGGTCGAGGCGGCCGGCGATCTCGGCGACGGAGTGGAGTTGCTGGCACAGCCGCGCGATCGACTGGTGTTCGTAGCTGAGCCTCGCCCAAGCGGCGGCGGCGCCTGGGACGGTGCCGACCAGGTCCTCGAGGGCCAGGCCGCTTCGGCTTGCCTCGGTTCGACCGTCGGTCAGCGCGTACGGCCGCACGAGCGGGCCTGGGTCGGGCCCGCCGGCGCCGGTCATGGCGGCGCCCCCGGGCCGGCGCCGCGGCTAGCCGGCCATGTCATCGTCGCGCCCCGTAGCGGGCGAGGGCACGGTTCCAGCATCTGGTGGCGCCTGCGGGGCGGGCCGCCCCGGCCCCGGGTCGGCCGCCAACCCAGCGCCGCTGGCCGGTGGGAGCGTGAGCGGCCGGGCGGTGCCCGGTCGCGGCCGCTCGCTAGGCGCCGCCGGCGGGCCGCCGGCGGGGGTGGGGCTCGCCGGGTCGCCGACGGCGAACGCGCGCGGCCCCCGGGGCACCGGCATGGGCTCGGGCTCGGCCGGCCCGCCGTCCCCACCGTCGGCGTCGGCGGCCTGGCCGAGCGGCTGGCCGAGCAGGCTGGGGGGCAGCAGGACCAGCGCGGCCAGCCCGCCGAACCAGGAACGGCGCAGCCGCACCTTGATGCCGTCGCGGGCGGCCAGGCGCCCCACCACGTAGAAGCCCAGCCGCTGCGCGCGGGCCAGGTCGATGGCGGGCGGGTCGGCAAGCTGGTGGTTGGCCTCCGCCAGCTCCTCCGCGGTCATGCCGATCCCCTGGTCCTCGATCTCCAGCAGGTAGCCGTGGGGGGTCGGCTCGCCGGTCACCTGCACCCGCGTGCCCGGTGGCGAAAACGCGGCCGCGTTCTCGATCAGCTCCGCCAGCAGGTGCACCACGTCGCTGACGGCATGGCCAACCACCTCGGCGTCGGGCATGGGCAGCACCACCACCCGGGTGTAGTCCTCGATCTCGGCGGCGGCGGCGCGGATGACCCGGACCAGCGGCACGGGCTGGCTCCAGCGCCGAACCGGCTCGGCGCCGGACAGCACCAGCAGGTTCTCGGCGTTGCGGCGCATGCGGGTGGCCAGATGGTCCAGCCGGAACAGGCTGTGCAGCTGCTGCGGGTCGACCTCGGTGCGCTCCAGCTCGTCCAGCTCCTCCAGCTGCCGGCCGACCAGCGCCTGCAGCCGCCGACCGAGGTTCAGGAACATGTCGCCGACGCTGCGGCGCAGCGCCGCCTGCTCGGCGGCGACCCGCACGGCCACGCTGTGCACGGTGTCGAACGCCCGGCTCACCTGGCCGATCTCGTCGCGGCTGCGGATCCCGATCGGCGGCGTCTCGGCGTCCAGGTCCACCGGCTCGGCCCGCTGGAGCCGCTCGACCACACCGGGCAGCTGGCTGTGCGCGACCTCCTCCGCGGCCGCCCTCAGCTGCCCCAGCGGCCGCACCAGGGAACGGGCGACCAGCAGCGACAGGCCGACCGCCACGGCCAGGGCGAGCAGGATGCCCACCCCGTCGGCCGCCGCCCGCGACCTGGCGGTCGCCTCGATCGTCCGGCTGCGGGCGACCGACCCGGCGCCGAGCTGCCCTTCGACCTGGTGCAGCAGGTCGACCTCGGCGCTGGTGACCGTCCACCACTCCACCGGGTCGATGTCGAGCCTGGCGGCGGTTTCGCCGGCGACCGCGGTCGCCTGCAGCTCCTTGGCGCGTTGCACCTCGGGGCCGACCAGCGTGCCGACGTACAGGGCGCGCTGGGCGTCGGTGGCCGACGCCCGAAACTCCGCCAGCAGCACGGCGCGGGTGGCCAGGGTCGAGGTCAGCTGCGGGTACTCCCCGGCGGCGAAGCGGCCGCGGTGGAGCACGGTGGTGATCAGCTCCCGCTCCAGCGCCGCCAGCTCCGTGATGCGGGACACCGCCACGAACGCCCCGACGCTTTGGGCCAACTCGGGGTCGGCGATGCCGGCCGCCAGCCCGCGGTTGGTGTTGAGCAGGTCGGCGACGGTGGTGTCGTAGTAGTCCAGCGTCGCCGCCACCGAAACCGCCCGGCCGTCGATGTCGTGCCGCACCCCGGCAAGCCCATCCAGCTGGTCGCCGGCCGATACCAGCCTGTCCCAGGTCGCGGCGGCCAGGGAGGGTCGGTCGACGGTTCGGGCGCTGGCCTGGTAGGCGGCCACGGCGCGGTCCACCGGGCCGCGCTGGGCCAGCAGCGCGCCGCGGTCCACGGCGACCTTGCCGCCCAGCAGCCAGCGCAGCGACAGGCCTCGCTCCTTCTGCAGCTCGTGGGCGAGGGTGGTGCCGCGCAGCGCGAACTCGGTCAGCCGCGTGACCCGGTCGGCCCGGCGGCTGGTCGCGATCGCGGAGCCGACCCGCAGCCAGGCAAGCAGCACGATCACCGCGGCCGGCAGCAGCAGGATCAAGGCGATCTTCCGCCGGATCGGCAGTTGGCTCAGCATCGTCGGCCGTCCGGGCGGGCGGGTCGCGTGGGGATCGACGGTGCGGGGAGCATCTGCGCCTGCTGACGTCCGAACGGGAAGCGCAACGGGTGAGGTCCGCCCGGTGCGGGGCGAGGGGTGGCGGCGTAGTAGTCTTCCAACTTCGGCAACCCAGGGCAAGCCGGCCAGGCCGCGGCTTGGGGGAGGAGGTCGGGCAGCGATGGTCGGCGCGGCGCGGACCGGGCGAGCCCTACGTCGCCTGCTGGTGGCGCTGCTGGCGCTGGCGTTGCTGGCCGGCTGCCACGGCGGCAGCCAGGACCGGACGGTGGACCGGCCGGCCGCCCAGGGCCTGACCGAGCTGGGCAGGCAGCTCCCGCCGGCCATCCAGCGCGCCCGCCAGATCCGCGTCGGGTCGGACGTGTCCTACGCGCCGGTGGAGTTCTACGACGCCTTCGCACCGGACGTGCTCGACCGCCCGGTCGGCGACCCCGAGCCGCAGGTGCTTGGCATCGACCCCGACCTGGCCACCGAGCTGGGTCGCAGGCTCGGGGTCCGCTTCACGTTCCAGAACGTCGCCTTCGACAAGCTCATCCCCGCGCTGCGGGCCAAGCGCTTCGACGTGATCATGTCGTCGATGACCGCCACCCCGGAGCGGGCCAGGCAGATCTCCTTCCTCCAGTACTTCCGGGCCGGCACCTCCATCCTGGTCGCCAAGGGCAACCCCAAGCGGATCGGCTCGCTCGCCGACCTGTGCGGCAGGACCGTCACCGTGCAGACCGGCACCACCCAGGAGGCGCTGGTCGCGGCCGAGCAGGCCCGCTGCGGCGCCCGCCGCATCCGGGCCAGGTCGCTCGCGAGCGGCACCCAGGTGATCCTGGCGCTGAAGTACGGGCGGGCCGACGCGGCCCTCACCGACTTCCCGGTCGCCGCCTACAACGCCAAGGTGTCCGCCAGGGGCAACGACTTCCAGGTGGTCGGCAGGCAGATCGACCCCGGTCCCTACGGCATCGGCGTCCGCAAGCAGGACGTGCAGCTGCGCACCGCGTTGCAGGCCGCGCTCAGGGCGATCATCCAGGACGGCAGCTACGACCGGGTGCTCGCCAAATGGGACGTCCGCGACGGCACCCTCAAGACGGCCGCCATGGTCGGGGCCGGCCCGTCGTAGGTCGACCGAACGCTGCGGCAACGATGGTCCTGCGCGCCCATGCGAGGGTCAGGTGGGCGGACCGCCGACCAGGTCAACCGGCCACGCTCGACCCGCCTCCATCCGACCGAGCCCGGCAACCGGATCGGGCTTGCGACCGTCTGGCTGGACCCGCCATTCCGGTGGGCTAGCTCCGCGGCCCGCTCGTCGTGGGGCAGGATCTCGCCGGAGCCGCGCGGCACCAGCCGGGTCGGCACCACAACCCGCCGCGGCGAGCCGCGGTCACCCTCCACCGCGCAAACAGCAGCTCGGCCACTGCCTGCCCGAGGTTGGTGGGGTCCTAGGCGATGACCGACACGACCGGGCTGAGCAGGCCGCCAGGGGAACTCGTCGAAGCCGAGCAGGGCGACCCACTGCTGCAACCCACGCTGCTGCAGCGCCCGGATAGCGCCGATGGTGATGAGGTTCTGCCCGGCCAGCAACGCCGGCGGCGGGTCGGTCAACTCGAGCAGCTGGCGCACAGTGCGCTGGGCGGCGTCGACGCCGCGCACGTCCATGCGCACCAGGCGGGGGTCAAGCGTGATCCCCGCGGCCGCCAGCCCTTCCACGTAGCCGGCGTGGCGTTCGGTGGCGGTCCACAGCGTCTGCAGGTCGCCGAGGAAGGCGATGCGGCCGGCCAGGGCTTCCCCTCATGTCGTTGCGGACGCTCGTCGATGCCATGGGGAATGCGGTCATCGTGTTCGGGGCCGGCGGGGCTGCCTGTACGATCGGCTTACTCGGTGCTGCGCGTTCGACGAGGGCCGGATGCGGCCAGAGCCATCAGCCCTGCTGCCCGGGACGGGGAACCGCCTTGCCAAGTAGCTCGGCTGCGCGCCGGTCAGCGGCGGCAACGAAGTGGGAGTACACCCGCAGCGTCGTTGCGCCCCCACCGCCATGGCCGAGACGGCCGGCCACCGTACGGACGTCCACACCGCCGGCAAGGAGCTGCGTCGCCGAGAAGTGCCGCCCGAAGCTGTGCAGGGTGGTTGAGATCCCGACCCGCTCCGCGAGCCTCCGGAATCGCTGGCTAACGGAGTCAGGCAGCAACGGCGTCCGGCCGTCCGGGCTGAGCGAGAACACGAACGCGTCCGCGGCCAGCTCTACACCGCACACCCGGGCGTGAGCCCGGCAGCGCTCCAGGTGCTCGGTGAGGACGGCCACGGTCACCTCGTCCAGGGCCAGGCGCCGGCTCTGGTGGGTCTTGGTGTCCTTCTCCTGGCGCTGCCCGCCCCGCTGGACGTAGCTGCGCGAGACGACCAGGTCGCGCTCGGCGAGCCGCACGGCGCGCCAGCGCAGCCCACACAGCTCGCCCCGCCGCGCGCCCGTGGTCATCGCCAGCCACAGCAGCGCGCCGAAGTCGGGGTCGGCGGCCCAGGCGGCCTCGATGAGCTTGGCCACGTCCTCGGGGGTCGGAGGATGGACCTCCTTCTGAATAAACGGCGGTGGGGACGCCAACGCGGCGGGGTTGCTGGGCAGCCACTGCCAGCGAACCGCCAGGTTGAGGGCGGCCCGGAGGATGAAGTGGATCTTCCGTACAGTCCCGGCGCCCATCGGCCGATCGCCGACGCCGCCCCGCTTGCGCAGGTCGGCGTAGTAACGGTCGAGGACGTCCACGGTCAGCTTCACCAGCTTGAGGTCGCCGAGGACGGGGCGGATGGTGCGGTTGATATACCCCTCGTAGGTGTGGCGGGTGGTCAGCTCGAGGTTGACCGTCTCCAGCCACCGGTCAAGGAGGTAGCCGAGGGTGGCGCCGGTGGCCGGCCGCCGTTGCTCGTCGAGCTGGCTCAGGAGACGGGTGAGAAGCTTCTCGGCCTCACGGCGGCTCCTGGCGGTGCCGGTAAGGCGGCGCTCCTTCCGGGTGACCGGGTCGCGGCCGGCGTAGACCATCACGCGGAAGGAGCTCTTGCCGCGCGGGATGATCTGCCCACGAGCCATGGCCCGGAGCCTACACCCGATACCAACTCGGTACCAGGAGGCTCCACCAAACCGTGCTGTTGCCGCGAAGTGCCTGCTAGATGGGGAGCCCTCGATCGGAATCGAACCGATGACCTGCGCTTTACGAGAGCGCCGCTCTGACCGACTGAGCTACGAGGGCGAGCTGCGGAAACAGGCTACGGAGCTTGCTCTTGACCGCCAAGTTGACCGCCATCGGCCTGGTCTTGGCCGCCAAGGAGCCGGCCCATGGCCTCGGCCGCGCCGGCGTGCATCGTAGCAGTGACGTGGGAGTACAGGTCCAGCGTGACGCTGATCTGGCTGTGGCCAAGCAGGTCGCTGACGATCTTGGGGTGGATGCCCTCCCCCAGCAGCAGGGTGGCGCAGCTGTGGCGAAGGTCGTGGAAGCGGATGCGAGGCAGGCTGGCGCGGTCCAGCAGCGGGGAGAAGTGCCGGTTGCGCAGGTTGCTGTCGATGATCGGCTTGCCCACGGTGTTGGGGAAGACCAGGCCGTGCTCCTGCCAGCGAGCGCCGCGCCGCTCGCGCTCGGCGGCCTGCCGCTCGCGGTGCTGGATGAGCGCGGCGACGGCGAGCGCGGGGAGCTGCACCGCCCGGCGTGACTGGCGGGTCTTGAGCCGCCGGACCAGGTGCAGCCGGTGGTGCTCCAGGTCCACGTCGCGCCAGCGGAGCCCCAGCAGCTCGCCCTCGCGCATGCCGGTGGCGATGGCGAGCACGTACAGCGCTTCGAGCCGGTCGCCGCGGACGGCCGTGAGGAAGGTTCGGGCCTGTTCGGGGGTGAAGGTCTCGAACTCGTGGCGTTGCCTGGTCGGGCCGATCACCAGCTCGGTGGTGTTCTGCGGCATGGCGTGCCAGCGGACGGCCAGGTTGAAGGCGCTGTGCAGCATGCGGTGGACCTTCAGGACCGTGCCTGGGCGGAGGCTGGCCCCGAGCTTGGCGTAGAGCTGCTGGAGTTGCTCGGGCCTGAGCCTGGCCAGCCGCCACTTGCCGATGGCCGGGTTGACGTGCCGCCGGGTCAGCTGCTCGTAGCGCGTCCAGGTGGACGGGCGGATGCTGCCCTGCTTGGCCTCCAGCCAGGTGGCAAGGAACTGCTCGACCGTGAGGCGTTCGTTGGCGAAGCCGTGACTCCGCTGCCGCTGGGTGAGCGCCCGCGCGAGCTTGGCGGCCACCTCGTCTCGGGTCGTGCCGTACAGGTACTTGCGGCGGCGCCTGCCGTCCTGCCAGCCGAGGTCGAGCGCGGCGGCCCAGCGGCCGTCCGGGCGCCGGTAGATGGAGCCCTCGCCGTGGCCGCGCCGGCGCCGGCGCGGGGTCATGCGACGGCCTCCCGTCGTAGCCGCTCGACGTAGGCGACCAGGGCCGCGACGGGGACGCGGCGGCTGGCGCCGATGTGCACCGACTCGATCGCGCCGGCCCGCAGCAGGTCGTACAGCTTGCTGCGGCAGATGCCCAGCGCCAGGTTGACTCCTGGCTACCCGTCCTTGCTGCACTGTGTGGCGAGGCGGCGGTAGGCGGCCTTGTCGGCGTCGTACTGGTCGGCCGCGGCCACGCCCACCGCCAGGGTGCGGGCCAGCGCCTGGCGCCACCAGCTGCCCTGCGGGAACGCCGTGGCCCGGTCGATCCTGCCCGACTTGTAGTCGTCCATCAGCTGCTTGTGCCCCCGCAGCTGCGCCTCGACCTGGTCGGCGTGGCCGCTCATGCGCGTGGCGACCGCCAGCAGCGCACGGCAGTGCTGGCCCAGCACCGGCCGGGCCGCGGCGCTGGCCGCCGTCGGCTGCCGGACCGTCTCCACCGGGGCTGGTCGGGTGAGGGCGCGTGCGTACAGGAGCAGCAGCGCCACCGCCACCACCAAGGCGGCGGCGGCGATCCAGCGCACGCGGGTCAGGTCGGCGGCCTGGCGGCCGGGCTGGGAGGGTTCCAGCTGGTGGCGGCCGGGCTGCTGGCGTTGGGTGCGGGACATCGCGTCCTCCCAGGTCGTGGCCCCTTCACCTGGTGGTGGTCTGGCGGGTTCGCCGCCAACAACGTGCTTGGCCGCCTCCGCGCGGTCGCTCGTCTCGGCGGAGTCAACCAGATGGGCGCGCGCGGGTACAACCTGCCGCCAACCGGCCCGGAGCAAGCGGAAGCCGGGCAAAGCGTCGTGTGACCAGCGGCGCGCCAAGCAGCGCGGTGGGGCGGCGACGGCCGCCAGGTCGCCGACGCGCGGCCCTGGACCAGGGTAGGCCCAGCCCGGCGCTCGGCCCGGCTGGGCCCTGGCGGCGTTATCCGCTCACGCTGACCAGCTGCGAGGTCTCGTTGGGGCCGGTCAGCGACTGCTCGCTGACGATGCCGATGCCGGGGCCGTAGACCTTCTGGTCGTAGGCACCAGGCTCCAGCCGGGTGGCCTCAAGCGTGGTGAGGACGTTGCGCACGTTGCCGTAGGGCACCCGCACCGAGCCTTCGGTGGCGACCACCCAGGCGGTGTCCTCGGCCTGGCCGGCGTAGCACTCCTGGCGGTAGGCGTCGGGGACCTGCGGGGTGGCCTGCATGATGATGCCCGGCTGGGCCCCGTCGACGCCCGCCTGGAACGACCCGGAGGTGTCGGCCTTGCCGTTGGGCAGGAACGCGGTGGTGTCCTCGCCCAAGTACCAGACGGTGCCCTGCGTGTCCTGGGCGTAGTAGTCGAAGGTCTGCTCCAGCACGGTCGCGTCGTGGGTGGCGACGTCGTGCACCACCGTGGCGGTGATGCCGAGGATGAGCTTGTGCTGGTCGGTGACGGTGACGGTGTCGGTCTGGGCCTGCCCGTCCTTGACCCCGCGGTAGACCAGCGTCCGCCCCACCGGCAGCGGGAAGTAGGGGTTGTCGACGACCGTCTGGAAGTTGGCGGGGTCAAGCACCGGCGCGTAGCTGGTGCCGCACGCCGAGGTGGTGCTGGTGCTGGAGGGGGCGCTGGACGCCCACGGCGCCCAGGTCACCACCGCCGCGCCCGTAAGGGCGGCGACGGCGGCCACGGCCAGCGCTGCTGCGACGCCTCGTCGCACGGGGGACCTCCTGGGGCTGGGGATGCCTTTGCTGGGGACGCCGCGCAGCCTAACCCCTGAAGATGAGGGCACGATGAAAGCGCCGGTCGGTGCCGAACGCGGCCGACGCTCTCGCCTCTTCGTGGGCGCCGAGCGCGATCACTGACCTTCCTCGGCGGCCGACGGCGTGCCCAGGGGCCGACATACCACAGGCCCATCAGAGTCCACCACGAACTCACCAACCACCGCTAGGCAGAGGGAGGATTTCGCCCTGCGGCCACGAGTTGCGCCGGCCGCTCAGGCGGTCCTGCGGAGCAGCTGGCGAGGCTGCGCCAGCACCAGCGCCAGGTCGTCGCCCAGGCGGCCCCCCGCATGCTCCAACAGCCGGCCGACCAGCCCGTCCAGCGCCGCCCCCAACGACGGCGCGGCCAGCACCGCCGGCACCTGGCCGTCCAGCTGGAACTGCCGGCCCTCACGCGAGCGCGCCTCCAGCAGCCCGTCGGTGTACAGCAGCACCCGGTCGGCGGCGGCCAGGGCGAACCGCTGCACCGTGGGGGTGGGGCCCAGGCCAAGTGGGGTGGTCGGCGCGGCGGTGGCCAACGGCTCGGCGGCCCCGGCCCGCACCCGCAGCGGCGGCGGGTGGCCACAGTTGACCAGGCGTAACTCCCCGTGGCGGTCGAACTCGGCCAGCACCGCGGTGACGAAGTCCTCCTGGCCAAGCCGCGGCCGGATGCTGCGGTCCAGCTCGCCGGCCAGCTCGGCCAGGCTCGGGCGGACGGCGGCGGCCGCCCGGAAGCTGGCCAGCACCAGCGCGGCCAGCTGCACCGCCTCCAGGCCCTTGCCCTTGACGTCGCCGACCAGCACCCGCAGGCCCTGCCGGGTCACGGCCACGTCGTAGAAGTCGCCGCCGACCAGGGCGTCCTCGCTGGCCGACAGGTAGCGCACGGCCAGGGCGACCCGGCCTATCCGGGGTGGGATCGGCCGCAGGATCGTCCCCTCGACGACCTCGGCGATCCGCGTGATCCGTACCAGGGCCCGCTCCTGCTGGGCGCGACGCTGGGCGATGAAGCCGCCCAGCGCTGCGCCGGTCGCCACCACCAGGCAGCCCAGCAGGTGGTCGGTGGTGGCGAACCTGCCGCCGGGGATGCCCAGCAGGACCGCCAGGGCGAGCGCGTACCCGCCGACCAGGGCGGTGGGGAGCCGGTGGAGGGTGGCCGCGGCCAGCAGCGGCCCGGCGATCAGCAGGCCCAGCAGGACCGGGTGGGCGCCGGTCGCGGCGTCCAGCAGCGCGATCGCGGAGGTGACCAGCACCGCGGCCAGCATCCAGCGGCTCGTGGCCTGCACGGCAGCCTCCTGGTGCGCTGCCTCCGGGGTCCGGGGAGGGCGTCAACGCGGGTTCAGCGATCCGCGCCGGCCATTATCGACTGCTTGCACCGGTCGGACCAGCCAGCCGGGCAGGGGTGCAGGAGGACCAACAGCGTCCAGGCCACACCCCGCGCGGGCGCCTACGAGCCGGTAGGCCGACTCCAGCGACGGTCGACGTAGCCTCCTCGCCGCCGGTGGAACCCCTGGGGGCGTAGCTGCCGCTCCAGCTGCAGGGTGCACGCCCTTCGCCAAGGGCCTTGTTCGTGAACGGTGGCCCACAGCGATCCAGGAGCATTCGGCATGCGCCGCAGGCTGTT
>DASQWY010000637.1:0-2647 GCA_035640005.1 Actinomycetes bacterium | reverse complement strand
TGGGGGAGCTTTCGCGGATCGACGGCATCCGCGTGCCGGCTGGCTTTTGCGTGACGACGGACGCGTTCCAGCGGATCATGGCGGAAGCGCCGTCGATCGACGATCGGCTCGATCGGCTGTCGCGCCTGAACGCGGACGACCGGGAGGCGATCCGCACGCGCAGTGCGGAGATCCGCCGGACCCTCGAAGGGTCGTGAACTGCTGCCTGTGATGTGAGCATCCGTGATCGAACGTATGTGTTAGTATCGCAGGCATGAAGCTCGCCGCATGGGCACGCGTCAACGGCGTGCACCCGCAGACCGCCTACCGCTGGTTCCGGCAGGGCACCATGCCGGTCCCGGCGCGGCGCCTGCCGTCTGGCACGATCCTGGTCGAGGTGCCCGGCGGCGACGGCGATGGCGTGCCGGACCCACGGGCGGTGGTGTACGCGCGAGTCTCCGCCCACGACCAGCGCGCCGATCTGGACCGGCAGGTCGCCAGGCTAACCGCCTGGGCGGCCGGGCAGGGCCTTGGGGTGGTCGAGGTGGTCACCGAGGTCGGCTCCGGCATGAATGGCCGGCGGCCACGGCTGCGGCGGCTGCTCGCCGACCCGACGGTCACCATGATCGTGGTCGAGCACCGCGACCGGCTGGCGCGCTTCGGCGTCGAGCACTTGGAGGCGGCGCTGTCGGCGCAAGGCCGCAGGTTGGTGGTGGTCGACGCAGGGGAGGCCACCGATGACCTGGTGCGCGACATGATCGACGTGCTCACCAGCTTCTGCGCCCGACTGTATGGGCGCCGTGGGGCGCGCAACCGGGCGCTGCGCGCGGTGACCTGTGCGAAGCAGTCGCCCGGTCACGCCGACCCCACCGATACCGAAGGCGAGCAGCGCTGATGGGCCCCGGCCAGCGGTTCGCCATCCCCGACGGGTGGGTGGCGCGCGGGTTCCGCTTCGAGGTGGCGCCGACCGCCCCCGGGCAGCCGTCCAAGATCGCGCAGGCGTTCGGCGCACGCCGGTTCGCCTACAACTGGGCGCTCGCGCAGGTTAGGGCCAACCTGGATGCCCGCGTGGACGACCCGGCCGTTGCGCCGCTGGCGTGGAACGCCTACGCGCTGCGGCGGCAGTGGAACCAGGCCAAGCACCAGGTCGCACCCTGGTGGCGGGCAGCCTCCAAGGAGGCGTATGCGTCGGGGATCGCCGACCTGGTAGCGGCGCTTGGCAACTGGTCGGCCGCCAAACAGGGTCGCCGGGCCGGCCGGCGGGTTGGGTTTCCACGGTTCAAGGCCCGCCATCGGGATCGTGGCCGGGTCCGGTTCACCACCGGCGCGATGCGCCTGGAGCACGACCGCCGCCACCTGGTCGTGCCGGTGATCGGCAGACTCCGCTGCAAGGAGAACACCCGCCGGCTGGAGCGCCTGCTGGCCAAGGGCCGGGCGCGGGTGCTGTCGATGACGCTGTCGGAGCAGGGCCGTGGTGGGCGGCTGGTCGTGGCGGTCCAGGCGTTGGTCGCCCAGCAACCCAGCACCCCCGGCGAGCCGGACCGGCGCTGCGGGGTTGATCTTGGCATCGGCGCCGAGTGGGCGGTCATCGCCCATGGTGATGACACGATCGAGCGGGTGGCCCATCCCGCCCCCTGGAAGCAGCTCCAGCAGCAGCGGCGCCGGGTTGCCCGGCAAGTCTCCCGCCGCACCGTCGGCTCCCGAGGTCACCGTCACGCGACAACCAAGCGGGCGGTGCTTGACCGGCGGGCGGCCGACCTCCGCACCGAAGCCATCCACACCCTGACGACCCGGCTGGCGCGTCGCTACGGCACCGTCGTGGTCGAGGACCTCGACGTGGCGGCGATGGCGCGTGGGATGGGCCGGCGGGCGTTTCGCCGCAGCGTCGCCCAAGCCGGCATCGGCCGGGTCCGCCCGACGCTTGCCTACAAGTGCCAATGGGCCGGCGGCGAGCTGGTGGTCGCCGGCCGCTGGTTCGCCTCCTCCAAGACCCATCACGGCTGCGGCGGCTACATGGCCGACCTCAAGCTCGGCGAGCGAGTGTGGCGCTGCCCCAGGTGCGGGCAGCTCGTGGACCGCAACGCCAATGCGGCCCGCAATCTCCGTGACTGGACCGGAGCGATCGGTGACGGCGACCCTGTCACCGACCAGGACGTCCAGCGGGGTGGAGTTGCCGCCCCGGTGCCGTTCGTGGCCGCCCCAGCGGGCGACCACGGCGGGCAGGCACACCCAGGCGGGTGGGCGTGCGAGGCTCTGGAAGACCACCGCGAGGTGGCGGGGGCCACTGACACCAAAACCGACTCCACGTCGCAAGCGAGGTGGACGAGGAACCCCGAGCAGGGGTACCAGTCGGCGAGGGCTCACAAACGCTCACAAGACTGGTAACGGTTTGCGCCCGACCAGGTCCAGGGCCGGGTGCAGCTGTGGCTCGGCGAGCACGACCAGCTCGTCCCACCATGGCTGTGGCTGGAGCGGCCCGGCGGGTTTCCCGCCGGCGAGGTGACCGTGGTGCCCGCCGCCGGGCACTTCCTGATCGCCGAGCACATGCTCGAGATCGTCAGCATGCTCTGACCCGTCCGCGAGACAAGGAGGAACCGGTGATGATGTGGGGTTGGCACGGCTGGAGCGGGTGGGGCTGGTTGGCGATGAGCCTGGCAATGGTGGCGTT
>DASQWY010000636.1:0-4765 GCA_035640005.1 Actinomycetes bacterium | reverse complement strand
CGGTCCGCCCCGACGCCTCCAGCACCTCCAGCGCCCGCTGCCGGTGCCGCGCGGCCTCCTCGTGGGCCAGGCGCCCGGTCGCCTCCTCCGCCGCGGTCGCCGACCAGGCGACCGCCTCGCCGGCGCCGCCGGCGGCGGCGGCCCGCACGAAGTGGTGGGCCAGCAGCGCGGGCGACACGCCGCCGCCGGCGGCGCGCTGCTGCTGCAGGGCCCTGCCGACCGCCAGGTGCAAGCGCGCCGCGTCGGCGGCGCCGAGCCGCTGGTGGACCGCCTCGCGGAACAGGTCGTGGGCGAACCGCCAGGAACCGGTCGGCTCCGCCGGCGCGCTCAGCACGCGCGCCCGCGCGGCCTCCTCCAGCAGGTCGGTGACGGCGCTGCCCGGCCGGCCGGTGACGCTGGCCAGCAGGGCGGGGGAGAACTCCTGCCCGACCACGGCGGCGGCGGTCAGCACCTCGGCGCAGCCCTCGCTGAGGCGGGCCAGGCGCCGGCCGACCGCCTCGCGCACCCCCAGCGGGATGCCGGCGGCGTCGGCAGCGCCGACCCGCCCGTCCGCGGCGGCCTGCGCCAGCAGCAGCCGGGTCACCTGCTGGACGAAGAACGGGTTGCCGCCGGTGCGGCGGCGCACGTCCGCGGCCAGCGCCGGCTCCGGCTCCTGGCCGAGGATGGCCGCCATCAGGCCGCCGACCTCCGCCTCCGACAGCGCCGCCAGCGGCAGCACGGTGGCGCCGGCGGCCACCTCGGCGACCTGCCGCGCCACCGGGTCCTCCGGCGCCAGTTCGGGCTCGCGGTAGGTGCCGACCACCAGCAGCGGCGCCACCCGGATGCGGCGGGCCAGGAAGTCCAGCAGCAACAGCGACGCCGGGTCGGCCCACTGCAGGTCGTCCAGCACCAGCAGCAGCGGCCGCTGCCGCGCCCGCGCCAGCAGGGTCGAGGTGAGCTCGTCGAACAGCTGGAAGCGCGCCGCCGCCGGCGCCTGCTCAGCGGCCGGCGCCTGCTCAGCGGCCGGCGCCGGCGGCGGCCAGGTCCGCCCGCCGGGGTCGAGCGAGCGCAGCACCTGCACCCACGGCCAGTAGCCGGGCGCCCCCTCGCCCTGCCAGGCGGAGCCCCAGGCGACCTGGGCGCCGGCGCGCCGGGCGTGGTCGGCGACCGCCGACGCCACGGCGGTCTTGCCGATGCCGGCGTCGCCGGTGAGCAGCACCACCTGGCCGCGCCCGGCGGCCGCCTCCTCCACGGCACGGCGCAGCCGCGCGAGCACCTCCCCGCGCCCGACCAGGTCGCTCCCCGTCGTCATCGACAGAGATTGTCGCGCCTGCCCGCCAGCAGGGCAGGCAACCCCCCGGTGACGGCGGCGGCGGCGGGCTCTATGCTCCTCTTCTGGTGCAGATGGGGGGGAGGGAGGGTTGGGATGTACCCAGGCCGCTTTGCGTACTTCGCGCCCAGCAGCCTCGAGGAGGCGCTCTCGACCCTCGACCGGTACGGCGACGAGGCCAGGGTCCTGGCAGGTGGTCAGAGCCTGATTCCGCTGATGAAGCTCCGCCTGGCGGAACCGGCCGCCCTGGTCGACGTCAACCGGGTCGAGGGGCTCGACGGGCTGTCGGAGGCGGAGGGGTACCTGCGGATCGGCGCGCTGGCGCGGCACCGGACCTGCGAGCGGTCGGAGCTGCTGCGGCGGCGCTACCGGGTGCTCGCCGACACCGCGCCGCTGGTCTCCGACCCGATCGTGCGCAACCTGGGCACCGTCGGTGGCTCGCTCGCCCACGCCGACCCGCAGGGCGACTGGGGCTCGGCGCTGCTGGCGGCCGGCGCCGAGGCGGTCGCCCGCTCCTCGGTCGGCAGCCGTTCGATCCCGCTGGCCGAGTTCTTCCAGGGGCCGTTCACCACCGCGCTGGAGCCGAACGAGATCCTCGAGTCGGTCCGGGTGCCGGCGCCGCCCGGCCGCAGCGGCGGCGCCTACCTCAAGCTGGAGCGCAAGGTGGGCGACTTCGCGACCGTCGGCGTCGCCGTCCACCTGAGCTTCGACGACGGCGTGGTCGGCCGCGCCGGGATCGCCCTCACCGCGGTCGGGCCGACGAACCTGACCGCCCCCGCCGCCGAGCGGGCGCTGGCGGGCGCGGAGCTGACCGACGAGGCGATCGCGGAGGCGGCCAGGCTGGCCGCCGAGGCCGCCGACCCGCGGGACGACCTGCGCGGCAGCGCCGACTACAAGCGCGGGGTGGTGCGCGTGTTCACCGAGCGAGCCCTGCGCCGGGCGGCGGCCGCTGCCGGCCAGGAGCACGACCAGACGGAAGGAGCGCCACGGTGAGCCAGGTCACGGTCACGGTCAACGGCCAGCCGCGCTCCGCCGACGTCGAGCCGCGGCTGCTGCTGGTCCACTTCCTGCGCGACGTGCTCGGCCTCACCGGCACCCACGTCGGCTGCGACACCTCCGGCTGCGGCGCCTGCACGGTGCTGCTGGACGGGCTGCCGGTCAAGTCCTGCACCTTCTTCGCCGTGCAGGCCGACGGGCGCGAGCTGACCACCGTGGAGGGGCTGGCCCGCGATGGCCAGCTCCACCCGCTGCAGGAGGGCTTCAAGGAGGAGCACGGCCTGCAGTGCGGCTTCTGCACCCCGGGGATGCTGCTGGTGTCCAAGGCGCTGCTGGAGGAGGACCCGGACCCGACCGAGGAGCAGATCCGCTGGGCGATCTCCGGCAACGTCTGCCGCTGCACCGGCTACCAGAACATCGTCAAGGCGGTGCGCTGGGCCGCGGGCAGGATGCGGGAGACGGCCGAGCCGGCGACGGAGTGAGGGGCGCGACATGACCACTGGAACCGAGCACACCGGCTGGCTGGGCAAGAGCGTCAAGCGCAAGGAGGACGACCGCTTCCTGCGCGGCCGGGGCAACTACGTCGACGACGTCAAGCTGCCGGGCATGCTGCACATGGCGATCCTGCGCAGCCCGGTCGCGCACGCCCGGATCAACTCGATCGACACCTCGGCGGCGCAGGCGCTGCCCGGCGTGGTCGCGGTCGTCACCGGCGAGCTGCTCGCCCAGCACAAGCTCGCCTGGATGCCGACGCTGTCGGGCGACACCCAGGCGGTGCTGGCCACCGACAAGGTGCGCATGCAGGGCCAGGAGGTCGCCTGCGTGGTGGCCGAGGACCCCTACGTGGCCCACGACGCCCTCGAGCTGATCGAGGTCGACTACGACGAGCTGCCGGTGCTGACCACGCCGCAGCAGGCGCTGGCGCAGGACGCCCCGGTGATCCGCGACGACAAGGAGGGGCAGGCCGACAACCGCGTCTACCATTGGGAGGCGGGCGACAAGGAGGCCACCGACCGCGCCTTCGCCGGCGCCGACCGGGTGGTGTCGCTGTCCACCCACTACCCGCGCTGCCACCCGGCGCCGCTGGAGTGCTGCGGCTGCGTCGCCGACGTCAACCCCGCCACCGGCAAGGCCACCATCTACATGACCTCGCAGGCCCCGCACGCCATCCGCACGGTGTTCGCGCTGGTGGCGGGCCTGCCCGAGCAGAACATCCAGATCATCTCCCCGGACATCGGCGGCGGCTTCGGCAACAAGGTGCCGGTCTACCCGGGCTACGTGGTCGCCACCGCCGCGTCGCTGCTGCTGGGGCGGCCGGTCAAGTGGATCGAGGACCGCACCGGCAACCTGATCTCCACCGGCTTCGCCCGCGACTACCACATGGAGGGCGAGCTGGCGCTGCGCAGCGACGGCAAGATGCTGGGGCTGCGGGTGCGGATGGTGTCGGACCAGGGCTACGCCTACGCCGACGCGCAGCCGAGCAAGTTCCGCGCCGGCCTGTTCCACATCGTCACCGGCTCCTACGACCTGCCCGCCGCGCACGTGGTCACCGACGGCGTCTACACCAACAAGGCGCCGGGCGGGGTCGCCTTCCGCTGCTCGTTCCGGGTGACCGAGGCGTCCTACTTCATCGAGCGGCTGGTGCAGAGCGCCGCCTACGAGCTCGGCGTCGACCCGGCCGAGCTGCGGCGGATGAACTTCATCGGGTCCGACCAGTTCCCCTACACCTCGGCGACCGGGTTCGTGTACGACTCCGGGGACTACGCCAAGGCGCTGGACCTCGCGCTCGACAAGATCGGCTACGCGGAGCTGCGCGAGGAGCAGCGGCGGCGGCGCGAGCAGGGCGCCGACCGGCTGCTCGGCGTGGGGGTGGCCAGCTTCACCGAGGTGGTCGGCGCCGGCCCCAGCCGCGACTACGACATCCTCGGCATCAAGATGTTCGACTCCGCCGAGCTGCGGGTCCACCCGACCGGCAAGGCGATCCTCAAGCTCGGCGTGAAGAGCCAGGGGCAGGGGCACGAGACGACCTTCGCCCAGATCGTCGCCGGCGAGCTCGGCATCCCGCCGCAGGACATCACCGTGCAGGAGGGCGACACCGACAACACCCCCTACGGGCTCGGCACCTACGCCTCGCGGAGCACGCCGACGGCGGGCGCGGCCACCGCGGTGGTGTCCCGCAAGCTGCGCGACAAGGCCAGGCTGATCGCCGCGCACCTGCTGGAGGTCGCGCCCGAGGACCTGGAGTGGGAGACCGGCGCCTTCCACGTCAAGGGCGCGCCGGACAAGTCCGCCAGCATCCAGGAGGTCGCCTTCGCCGCCTACACCAACCTGCCGGAGGGGATGGAGCCGGGGCTGGAGGGCGTCAACTACTACGACCCGCCGAACATGACCTACCCGTTCGGGACCTACGTGGTCCGCGTCGAGATCGACCGCCACACCGGCGAGTGGCACGTCCAGCGC
>DASQWY010000635.1:0-4417 GCA_035640005.1 Actinomycetes bacterium | reverse complement strand
CAGACGATCACCGCGTCCAATTCGTGCGCGCGGACGGCGGCCAGCAGCAGCTCCCACTGCTCGCGCGCCCTTTTCGCCAGCTCGCTCGCGGACGCCGTTTCGCTGAATATGCGCACGACGTCCCAGCCGCGGGCGGCGGCAATTGCCCGCCCATCCTGCTCCTGGCGTTCGAGGCTGCGCCCGCCCTTTTTCGACAGGCGGCAATAGATGGCGGCGCGGATGACACCCTGGAGACTGCTCACGGGTGGCTCCCTGGTCGCTGGTCAACTCGAGCGTCAGCGTAGCATAGTTAGATAATGGGCGAGGCCAACGCGGCCGCCAGCGCCGCCTCGGTGCTCGGCCCGCTGCTGGTGGGCGCGGGGCTGCGGGCCGGGATCGGCTGGCGCGCCGGCTACCTGCTGCTGCCGCTCGCGGGCGTGGCCGCACTGGTCGCCTCGCTGACCGGCGCGCGGCGGCCGCCCGGGCAGGACGGCGCCGGGCCGGAGCACCCTGCCGGCTCCCGGCCGGCGTCCCGGGCGTTCCTGGGACGCTGGCTGGACGTGCTGCTGGTGGTCTCGGTCGAGTTCTGCCTGGTCTTCTGGGCGCCGGACTTCCTGCACAGCGAGCGCGGCGTCGCCGCCGACACCGCCGCCGCCGGCGGGGCGCTGTTCCTGCTCGGCATGGCCGCCGGCCGCGCCGCCGCCGCGCCGGCCACGCGGCTGCTGCCCGCCCCGGCGCGGCTGCTCGGCGCCGCCGCCTCCGTGGCGGCCGCCGGGTTCGCCGTGTTCTGGACGGTCGACCACGCGCTGGTGAGCGTGGCGGGCCTGCTGCTCGCCGGCCTGGGCGTCGCGCTGCTGTACCCGGTCGCCCTGGCCGACGCGCTGGCCGCCTGGCCTGCCGACCCCGACCGCGCGGCCGCCCGCTGCGCGCTCGCCTCCGGGGTCGCGATCGGCGCCGCGCCGCTGCTGCTCGGCGCCCTCGCCGACGCCGTCGGCCTGCGCGCCGCCTTCCTGCTGGCGCCCGCGCTGCTGCTGGCCGTGCTCGCCCGCAGCACCACCCGCCTCGCCGCCGCCCCCTCGCCGCTGGGTCGCTGACCCGCTGAGTGTGGTAGGCTGTGTACCACGTAATGGACTGTGGAGCTGGTGGGAGCTGCAGATGGCGAGGCGGAACCTGACGCTGCAGCTCGACGAGGACGTGATCCGCCACGCCAAGGTCCTCGCCGCCAAGCGCGGTACCTCGGTCAGCGGACTGGTCGCGCACGAGCTGGAGGAGCTCGTGGCGCGCGATGCCCGCTACGAAGCAGCCCACCGCCGCGCCAGCGAGATCATGGCCGCCTCCACGCCCCGCGGCGGCCGAAGCTGGCGGCGGGACGAGCTCCACGACCGCTAGCGCGCCATGGCCGGCGAACACGTGACCTTCGTCGACACCAACGTCCTGGTCTACGCCCACGACCGCTCGGAGACCGACAGGCGGCCCGTCGCGCAGGCCGTCCTGGAGGCGCTCTGGCGGGAGCGGACCGGCGCCCTCAGCACCCAGGTGCTGCAGGAGTTCTACGTGGTGGCGACGCGGAAGTTCGACCCGCCGATGCGGCGGGTCGCCGCCAGGAGGATCGTCGGGCTGTACGGCGAATGGACGACCGTGCAGGTCGACGTTCCGCTCGTGCTGGCCGCCTCGACGCTCGAGGAGCGCCACACGCTCTCCTTCTGGGACGCGCTGGTCATCGAGGCGGCCAGGCGCTGCGGCGCGACCCGCCTGCTGACCGAGGACCTGCAGGCCGGCCGCCGGATCGGCGGCGTCAGGATCGAGAACCCGTTCGCCTGAGCCCGGTGGGACCTACCGGAACCGCCGCGCTGCCGGCCGAACGAAGGTCCCGAGCCTACCGGGTGGCGGCCGCGGCGGCGAGCAGCGGCCGCTCCAGGACCGTCCGCAGCACCACCGTGGTGCGGGTGGTGACCGTCGGGCTCAGCCGGCGCAGGCGGGCGACCGCATCCGACAGCTCGGCGGGCGAGCCGACGCGCAGCTTCAGCAGGTAGCAGTCCTCGCCGGCGACCTCGTGCGCCTCCAGCACGCACGGCTCGGCCGCGAGCGCCGCGTCGATGCGCGCCTTGTCGGCCAGGCCCGGGCCGAGGTTTAGGGCGACGAACGCCGCCACCCCGGCGCCGACCGTCTCGGGGTCGGCCAGCGCCGCGTAACCGCGGATGGCGCCGGCCGCCTCCAGCTTCCGCAGCCGCTCGTGCACCGACGGCCCGGAGAGCCCGACCAGCTCCGCGAGCGAGGTGACGGTGGCGCGGCCGTTGCCGGCGAGCGCCTCCACCAGCCGGCGGTCGATACTGTCTAGGCTATCGCGTATCATGGTCTCAACATTATAGACGACAGACCTAAGATTTCTAGGTTTCTGAGGAAGGCCGATGGCTGGACGGCACCAGATCGGCGTGCTCCAGGGGACCGCGCTGTACACCGGCGCGGTGCTGGGGACCGGCGTGCTGGCGCTGCCGGCCCTGGCCGCCCGCCAGGCCGGGCCGGCCTCGCTGCTGGCCTGGGCGGGACTGCTGCTGCTGTCGGTCCCGCTGGCCGCGACCTTCGCCGCGCTCGCCGGCCGCTACCCCGACAGCGGCGGCGTGGCCACCTTCGCCGCCCGCGCGTTCGGCCCGCGCTGGGCGGCGGTCACCGGCTGGTGGTTCTACTTCGCCATCCCCGTCGGCGTGCCGGTGCTCGGCCTGTTCGGCGGGGCGTACGTGGCGGCCGCGACCGGCGGCGGCCGGCTGACCGCGGTGGCGGTCAGCGCGGCCCTGGTCGGGACCGCGGTGGCGGCCAACTGGGTGGGGCTGCGGCTGTCCGGCCGGCTCCAGCTGGCCCTGGCCGGCTGCCTGGCCGCCCTGCTGGTGGTGGCGATCGCCGCCGCGGTGCCGCAGATGCGCGCCGCCAACCTGCACCCGTTCGCGCCGCACGGCTGGCTGGCGGTCGGCGGCGCCGCCACCCTGCTGGTCTGGTCGTTCGCCGGCTGGGAGACCGTCACCCACCTGGCGGCGGAGTTCGCCGACCCCGCCCGCGACCTGCGCCGCGCCACCACCGCCGCGCTCGCCCTGGTGGCCGTGCTGTACCTCGGCGTGCCCGCGGCCAGCGTCCTCGCCCTCGGCCCGCGGCTCGGGCGGGTCGACGCGCCCCTGGCCGCGCTGCTGGCCGGCGGCCTCGGCGGGCAGGTCCGCGCGGTCGCCGCCGTGGTCGCGGTGGTGATCACCCTCGGGACGATGAACGCCTACGTCGCCAGCGCCAGCCGGCTCGGCGCGGCGCTCGGGCGCGACGGGGCGCTGCCGCGCTGGCTCGCCAGCGGCAGCCGGGCCGGCGAGGTGCCCCGGCCCAGCCTCGCCGCCGTCGCGGCCCAGACCGGGCTGGTGCTGGCGGTGGTCGCCGGAGGCGGGCTGGACGCCCGCCCGCTGGTGCTGGCGACCACCTCGTGCATCGCCGCGGTCTACGCCGCCGGCTGCGCCGCGGGCGTGCGCCTGCTGCCCAGGCGCAGCCCCGGCCGCCGCGCGGCGGGGCTGGCGCTGCTGCTGGTCACCGGCCTGCTGGTGCTGTCGGGCCCGTTCCTGGCCTGGCCGGCGGCCCTGGCCGCCGGCGCGCTGCTGTCCCAGCGCGCCCTCGGCCGCCGCGCCGCCGGCCAGGCCAGGGGCGCAGCCGCGCGCGGCGCGGGCCTGACCCGGGCTTAGCTTGTGATTTAACCCGACGGGCATGGCGAGTCGGCCGCTGACCAGGCGGCGGCTGGTAGTGCTGGCTGTGGCCGGTCAGGCGGCCTTCGCAGCCGTGGTCTGGCGCTTGCGGGGCTTGTTGGTGGGCTTCTTGATCGCCGGGTACCGCGCAGCAGGCCCGGAGCGTCGGCCTTTGGGCCGGCCTGGGGAGCATCCGGAGGGTTTCGGCGCACTGGCCGGCGAGCCGAGCGTGCACAGCAGGCGCGGAAACCCGCGGCGCACCCGGTAGGGTGACAGGCGCGGTTGGGGTCGGGGCCGCTCCCACGGCAGCCGCTGGTCGCAGGCGACCTGACGGGCCAGGCGCAGCTGGGTGTAGGCGGCCAGCACCAGCCAGGTCCAGCGGTCGGCCTGCTCGGGATGGCGCGGGCGAGGGGTGGTCCAGCCCAGGGTCTGCTTGCAGAACCTGACCGTGTGCTCCAGGTCGAACCTGCGGACGTACGCCCGCCAGGCCAGGTCCAGGTCGAGGGGGCCGGGGCCGGCCCACCACAGCCACAGCACCTTCGGCGGGCGGGTGCGGGCGGGGACCCGCTCGACTTGGACGCGGATGATCGTGCCGCGCACGATCGGCCGTGGTCCGCGGGTGCCGTGGCCGGGGTGGCGCTGTTGCTTGGGATGCAGCCCCACCCAGCAGGCGACGGTGACGGTGCCGTACTGGTCGTCGCTGGCCACCAGGGTGGCGGTGGGAGCCGGCC
>DASQWY010000634.1:0-4934 GCA_035640005.1 Actinomycetes bacterium | reverse complement strand
CAGCGCGTGCTCGGGGAACAGGTGGTAGCCAGCCAGCAGGCGGCGCAGCTGCTCGGCGGTCTGCGGCCGGGGTGTGACCTGCGACCAGCGGGCCAGTGCCTCCAGACCGGTGCGCCCCAGGCGAGGCCGTGGTCGGCGGCGCACTGCGCCAGCGCCCATTCCCCTTCGATCCATGCCTGGGTGCCGTCCGGATCGACCACGTAGCGGGCCACGATCGCGCGGGGCACCAACGCCACCACGTAGCCGAAGCAGCTCACGCGCACGTAACAACCAAGCAGCGGCAGCCGGTGCCGGGTGCTGGCTGCCAGCAGGTACCGCTCGGCGTCCAACGGCCAGGTTTCCGGCCGCCAGCGCAGGTAGGCGCCTTGCCAGCCCGCGAACGGATGGGTGAACTCCTCGACGATCCACGGGCCGTCGCCCAGCGCTTCAGCCCAGGCACCCTGAGGGCCGTACAGCATCCACGCTGTCCGGCTCACCTGCCGTCCCCGGCCGACCACACCGCGCCCGAGAAAGCCTAACATCCGCCTCCCAAGCCATCACACGTCCTCGCCATCCCGCATTGCCCGACCGGGAACATAGACGTCCGGGAAATGCGCCAGCCCGCTGCCGAAGGCCGAACGCAGGAGGCAGGAGCCGGCTCGGCGGCGTCGTCTTGCTCGTTCGACCCGCACCAGCCAGCAGCGTAGGCTGTGAGCTATGAGCGAGGAAGCTCCGAGCCCGGTGGAGCCGCCCGTCCCCTCGGCCGAGCAGCTTGAGCAGTGGCGGGCCTTGGTGGAGCGCATCCGCCAGGGCGACCGCTCCGAGGTCGTGCCGTGGGATGAGATCGCGGCCGAGCTGGGGCTGTAGGTCACGTACGAGGTCGTAGTCACCGACCGGGTCCGCCAGCAGCTTGCTGACGCGCCGCCGATCCTGCTGGGCTACGTCGCCGGCATCACGGCGATCCTGCGGGTCGATCCGACCACGGCCAGCACCGTCTTTCAGATCCGGCGCGTCGACGACGCCGCGTGGACGGTGACGTTCGCGGCCGGGCGTGGGTTTCTGACCTATTGGGTCGTGGAACCTGAACGGATCGTGGTCCTGCTGGACCTGACCTGGGCCGGCTGAGGCCCAAACCCTCCAAGTTGGGCTGTTGACCCCGTCGGAGTGAAAGTGAGCGTCACCACCGCAGCGGCCTGGATGGAGGCAGTGCTGCGACCGGAGCGGCACCGTGGCGTCGGCCAGATTCCGAAGCCTTCCTGAACTCGTCGACCGTTGGCCTCGAGCGGCACGGTCAGTGCACCCTGTCACAGACGCGAGCGGCCCCAGGGTGACCGACGTGGTGCTTCAGCGTCGGGGTGGGATGCCCTGTGTGGGGTTTCGTGCACGGTATGATCCGGTCATGCCAAGTGCGAATGCAATCGACGTACGCCAAGTGCAGATCCCGGACAGTCTGGACGAAGTGGCAAACTCTCTGCCAACCAGGCTGCGGGAGGCAGACATGACCGAAGCTCAGCCGGGATCGGGAGGCGGTCCGACCGTCCGGCGCATGCTGGTCGGCTCGCGGTTGCGGCGGCTGCGGACCGAGGCAGGCATCTCGCGCGAGCAGGCCGGCGAGGCGATCCGGGCGTCGGAGTGGAAGATCCACCGGCTGGAGAATGGGCAGGTCGGCTTCAAGGAACGCGACCTCGTCGACCTGCTGCGGCTGTACGGGATCACCGACCAGGAGGAGGTCGCCGCGCTGCTGGTGCTTGCCCGTGAGGCCAACCAGCCCGGCTGGTGGCAGCCGTACGGCGACCTGCTGCCCCAGTGGTTCCGGGCCTACGTGGACCTGGAGGCGGCGGCGGCGGTGATCCGCACCTACGAGGGCCAGTTCGTGCCCGGGCTGCTGCAGACCAGCGACTACATGCGCGCGGTGATGCGCGGCGCGCAGCTGGGCCAGTCTCCGGAGGAGACCGAGCGCCGCGTGGCGCTGCGGCTGGCCCGCCAGGCGCTGCTGTCGCGGCCGGACGCCCCGCTGTTGTGGGCGGTGGTGGACGAGGCGGCGCTGCGGCGGCCGGTGGGTGGTCGTGAGGTGATGCGTGCGCAGCTGGAGCGGCTGGTCGATGCCACCCGGCTGCCGAACGTGACCCTGCAGGTCCTGTCGTATGCCGCCGGGGCGCACCCCGCCATGGTCGGCGCGTTCAGCGTCCTGCGGTTCGCCGACCAAGAGCTGCCGGACGTGGTCTATCTGGAGCACCTGACCAACGCCGTCTACCTGGACAAGCGCGAGGACGTGGAGCAGTACCTGCATGTGATGGAGACGGTCAGCGTGCGTGCGGAGCCGCCCGACAAGACCGCGGAGCTGCTGCACAAGATCCAGAAAGAGGAATAGCGATGGTGCCGCCTCGTGCGACCGTGCGGCCTGCCGCCGCCCGTGGGGCCAGACCCTCGGTAACAACCAGCGGCCGTCGGCGTTGACAGGAACGGCCTGGTCCTAGCTGGGCGCGTAACGAGCCTGCCGGAGGAGACGAGCATGTCGAACAGCCATGGCATTGCCGGTGCTGGTCCCGAGGACGCGCCGCCGGAGATCAACACCAACGTGGCGCACCCCGCGCGGGTCTACGACTACTGGCTGGGCGGTAAGGACAACTTCCCCGCCGACCGCGCCCTGGCCGAGCACATCATGCAGGCCATCCCGACCATGCGCGCCATGGCCGCCGCCAACCGCGACTTCCTGGTCCGCGCGGTCCGCTACCTGGCAGAGCAGGCGGGCATCCGGCAGTTCCTCGACATCGGCACCGGCATCCCCACCAGTCCCAACGTGCACGAGGTCGCCCAGGCGGTGGCACCCGACGCCCGGGTGGTGTACGTCGACAACGACCCGATCGTGCTGGCCCACGCCCGGGCGCTGCTGAAGAGCCAGGCGGCCGGGGCGACCGCGTTCATCCTGGCCGACCTGCGCCAGCCGCGGGCAATCCTGGACCACCCGACCGTGCAGGACACCCTCGACCTCAGCCAGCCGGTGGCGCTGCTGATGGTCGCGGTCCTGATGTACTTCCGCGACAGCGAGGAACCCAACCCCTACGGGATGGTCACCACCATGCTGGAGCGGCTGCCCTCCGGCAGCTACCTCGCGGTCAGCCATCCCACCGCCGAGTTCGACGCGCAGGCGATGGCCGGCGCGGTCGCCGCGGCCGAGCAGGCGGGGGTCACCCTGGTGCCGCGCAGCCAGGCCGAGACCCAGGCGTTGTTCACCGGCCTGGAGCTGGTGGAGCCGGGGGTGGTCCCGGTGCTGTCGTGGCGGCCCGACGGCGAGCCACCCGCGGACCCGCACAGCGCCTACTACTGGGCCGCCGTCGGCCGCAAACCCTGACAAGGTCCGATCCGGTCCGGCGCGCCTCCTGAGTCTTGGCGGCGCGGCGGGCGCCTACCAGCAGCCCCTGCGGCATTGCCAGGGCTCGGGACGAGCGAGCTAGTTGCAGGTCGTGAGCACTGGCGTCCGTAGCGTCGCTGCAACCGGCCGTCGAAGCCGCCGTCCTTCACGCCGTCGAGGAACGCGCACCTCGGCTTGGCTGCAGACCAACCGGGCCTTGCGAATGCCGGGTTGCGGACCGCCTCTTGGCGCCGGGCCTTCGCCGGTCGTTTCTCCCTCCTTGCCGGCCCTGCCGACGATGGGCCGTCCTTCCGTCGGCGCGGCGCGGCGCGATCGGTGCCAGGCGTCGATCAGCATCCCGCGGACGGTTGGACCACCTGCTGCGTTCGGCCCGATCTTGACCTGGTCGCGTCGGGACGAGCAGGGCAGCCCATCCTCGTGGCGTCACCGGTGGCGAGCCTCGCCGTCCCGACACTCCGCACTAGCCATCTGCACCTGGCATCCGACAGTTGCATCCGCACTTGGCGTGGGCGATCATGACCCAGCAAGGGCCGCGAATGTAAAGGTAGCGCTCATACCCGCTGGACACCGCTGGAGGCGCAAATGGTACATGCGCGCATCGGAGCCGGTTCCGGGACGGCGCTGCGAGTACTGGTCGCCGACGACAGCCAGGAGCTGCGCCAGCGCGTCCGCCCGCTGCTGGAGCACGCCGGGCTGGCGGTGGTCGGCGAGGCCGCCGACGGCGCCCAAGCCGTGGCCGAGGCCACCGTCCACCGCCCCGACGTGGTGCTCATGGACCTGCGCATGCCGCGCATGGACGGCCTCCAGGCCACCAGGACGCTACGGCAGCGCCTGCCGGGCATGCCGGTGGTGCTGTGGAGCGGCGACGGCGATGCCCAGTTCGCTAGCGCCGGCCGCGACTCAGGCGCGAGGGCCGTCGTTCCAAAGGGGATCCCTGCGGCTGAGCTGGCCGCCACGCTGCACGCGGTCTGCAACGGGCGGGAGGAGACGGCAACAGTCGCTGACGGCCTGGAGCGCCAGCCTGATCCCTGCCCTGAAGCGGCGGCACCACCAGCCGACGCAGGCGCACCGCTCGGGAGCCACCCAGAGGACCTGCCACCAGGGATCGGTCGGACGGACCCCCTGGCCCCTCAGGGGTTTCGCCCACCCGAGCCCTCCCCCGAAGGGCTCGCGGCGAGCGAGCGGGTGGCCCTCGAGCAGCTCGACGCGGCCGACGGGTACACCACCCGCTGGATGGTCGGCCGCGCGGTCACCCGCTCGCTCGTCAACCGCCGGCTGATCGTGGTCGCCTCCGACTACGTGCTGCTGACCGCACGCGGCCGCCACGCCCTTGCCGACGACCAACACCGCGGCCGTCCAGTGGCCGCGAATACCGACCAAGCAGACCACGGCAGCCAGCCCGATTGGCCCTAGGGCGACCAGGGTCACCGAGGCCTTGCGGGGTCGAGGCTGTCGGACTCGCAGCCAAACCTGGGCCGTCCCTGGGCCGTGGACCATCGGAAACCACCGGACACCAGCGGACACTCCCGGGCACAGCGCCGGCAGGTCATAACGGGTTACGCGTCAGTCTCCGAGGTAGAGT
>DASQWY010000633.1:0-2986 GCA_035640005.1 Actinomycetes bacterium | reverse complement strand
TGCTTGGCGTAGGACACGTAGAGCTTGCCGCCGAGCTCCTGGATGCCGAACGGCGCGAACCCGGGTGGGATCGCGGGGTCGGTGAAGCTGCCCGACAGGTGCACCAGGTTGAAGCCCTGGTCGAACACGTCGATCCGCGCGTGGTGGAAGTCGGCGGCGTACAGGAAGGTGCCCGCCGGGGTGCTGGCGATCGCCAGGCCCTTGTAGATGGCGTCGGGCACGCTGGCACCCACCTGCGCCTGGGTGGAGAACGGCGGCGGGGGCACGCCGGGGTTCCACCCAGTGACCAGCCCCGCCTCAGAGTCGAAGATGAACAGCGCCGGGCCGCTTGAGTCGCCGGAGCGCACTACGAACCCGGAGGTGGGGTTGAACACCTGCCCGGTCGGCGCGCCGCCGGGGATGCTCACCACCAGCGGTACCTTCACGATCGGGCTGCCATTGACGAAGCCGCGGTAGAGGGTGGCGCTGTCAGTGCCGTTGTCGGCCACCCACGCCGGGCTGGTCGAGCTGAACGCCAGCCCCCAGGGGTTGACCAGGTCGGGGTCGGTGAGCTGCGCCAGGCCGGGCAGGTCGGAGACGAGGTTGGTCTGGTGGTAGGCGTTGCCGGGTTGCGCCGCGCCCGCCTGGGCCACCGGGGCCAGGGCGACCAGCGCAGCCACCACACCCAGGACGAGCGCGCCCCGGAGCCGGCCGAGCTGGCGTGGGAGGAGGTGGGAGGGTGGTCCTGCTGGGTCAGGCATGCTGCCTCCTTGCAGGGTCAGAGGATCCCTACAACCCATAACCACTGACCGGGCCGTCTGATTCACTGCACCCTCGTGGAGGGCGCGCCGCTCGGGTGGATCTCTCAAGCAGCGCCGGGAGGTCGAGGCAGCGCGCGAGCCAGGCGATGTCGAGGTGGGCATCGATCAGGTCGGCGAGTTGCTCGAAGGTGGCATCCAGGGGCGGTGGGACGATGCCGGTGTAGGCGTCCAGCACCTCGTCGCTCTCGAACAGACCGTGGGCGTAGATGCCGAGCAGGTTGCCGTCGGCATAGCCAAGGCCGTCGCCGACGATCGCCTCGACGGATCCGGAGACCGTCGCTGTGCCGTGGTGGATCTCGTATCCGTCGAACGACCGACTGTCCAACCACGACCAGGTAGGCGGGAGGCGGCCGAACCGCACGGCGGTGCGCTTGGTGGTCTTGCCTGGGAGGTAGGAGGTAACGACCGGTAGTAGGTCCAGACCCTCCGCCGATCCCTCGACCCCGGCGGGATCGTCGATCGTGCCACCGAGCATCTGCAGACCGCCGCAGATCCCCAGCACCGGTAGCCCGGACGCGGCTGCGCTGATGACGGCGTCGGCCATGCCGCCCGATCGCATCCAGGCTAGGTCGTTGGCGACGTGCTTGGAACCGGGCAGCACCACCAGGTCGGTGCCGGCCAGCGCATCCGGCGTGCGCGCCCAACGCACGTCGGCGACCTGCTGGAGCCGAACGAACTCGTCGAGGTTGGAGGCGTAGGGCCCGCCGACGATGCACACCCGCCGGCTCCGACCCCTCGGTGTGCCGAGCGTCGGGCCCTCCTCGTCGGGCAGCGCGTGCTCGATCCAGGGGACGACGCCGACGGTCGGCACCCCCGTGGCCCGCTCCAGCTCCGCGGGCGCCGGGGCCAGCAGGCCCTCGTCGCCGCGGAACTTGTTGAGTAGGAACCCGCAGATGCGCGACCGCCAGGGCGGTGGCAGCAGCGCCCAGGTGCCGTACAGGTGGGCGAAGGCGCCGCCCCGGTCGATGTCGGCGACCAGCAGCACGGGCGCGCCGGCCAGCTCAGCCACGCGCATGTTGACGATGTCGTCGGCCCACAGGTTGGTCTCTGCCGGGCTGCCCGCGCCCTCGACCACGACCACGTCGTAGTCGGCGGCCAGCGAGCGATAGGCGGCCTGGACGTGCGGCCACAGCCGCGTTGACCGGCCGCGCCACGGCGACTGGGTGAGCTCGCGGCTCACCACGCCGTTGACGACGACCTGGCTGCGGGTATCGGCCTCGGGTTTCAACAGCACCGGGTTCATCCGCACGTCCGCGGCCACGCCGGCGGCCAGCGCCTGCAGCCACTGGGCGGTGCCGATCTCGCCACCGTCGACGACCCGGGCGTTGTTCGACATGTTCTGGGCCTTGAAGGGAGCCACCAGCGCACCCCGCCGCCGCAGCCACCGGCACAGCGCCGTGGCGATCAGGCTCTTGCCGGCGTCGCTGGACACCCCCTGCACCATGATCGTCGCCACAGCGAGGCACCCTCCTACGGCGACCGGTCGGATCGGCTCCTACCAACCAGCAGCACCAGCGACCCCACCCACCCAGCAGCAGGGCCCATCAGGGACAGCAAGCACGCTCCGAGCACCAACAGCACCGACCATACGTCTCACCGGTGAATCCGTCCGATCGCCAAGGCAACCCCTTGCTCGCCTTCCATGAGAGCGCCTACCAGGCCGGGGCCCGCTTGGCCGGCTGGGACATCCAGCGGCTCGCCTGCCCTGGTGGGATCACCGACCCGACTCTCTGCCCGACACCAGGGTGATCCCGCCGAGATTGCGCGTCCCTGATCCGGGAAGCCCGCCCGTCGGATCACGTCGGGGATAGCGAGAGCGACAAGGTACCCCTGCTTCATGACGCTCGTCCTCACCGCCTTGCTGACCAAGGCGCAACCACCGACCGGTGATTCCGCCGGAATCGCGACAAGAGCAGCGGCCCCACTGCGCTATCGGCAAGGTGGCCAGAGCGTGAACGGCAATCTTCGACTGCGCATCGGCAAGTCAGTTAACGTTGCTTGCTGGCACCAGGCCGCAAACTGTGATGCTGAACGCGAGCCTCACTGCAGCCCTCACAGTGTCGAACCTTGGCGCTGCGGCGTGATCCCAACCAAGCGACGAACGCGCGCGCTTGGGCGGGGGCCTGGTGGTCGAGTCCCCCGCGCTGACGCCGGCGCCAGATCCGGTCGCCCATCACTGGCCCCTC
>DASQWY010000632.1:0-2754 GCA_035640005.1 Actinomycetes bacterium | reverse complement strand
CCTCGTCGTCGCCGTTCAGCAGCGCCAACGCGGCCACTTTGTCGCCTGGCTTCAGATCCATCACCGTCACGCCCCGCGCCGCGCGGCCCTGGCGGGAGATCAGCTTCAGCGGGGTGCGGATCACGATCCCGCTGGCCGAGATCAGCATCAGCTCCTCGGCCCCGTGGGCCGAGCGGACGGTGCAGACCGGGCCGGTCTTCTTCGTGATCGTCAGCGTCTTGACGCCGGCGGTCCCCCGCCCGTGCGGCTGGAACTCCGAGACGCGCGTCCGCTTGCCATGGCCCAGCTGGGTCACGATCAGCAGCTCGCCCTTCGGGTCCACCACGTCCATGCCGGCCAGGCGGTCGCCGGGCGCGAGGCGGATGCCGCGCATCCCGCCGCTCGTGCGGCCGGTCGGCCGGACCAGGTCGGTGCCGAAGCGCAGCGCTTGCCCCTGCTCGCTGACCAGCATCACGTCCGAGCCGACCGGACAGTGCCTGACCCAGCACAGCTCGTCCTTCGGCTCGAGGTCCATCGCGTTCAGGCCGGAGCGCCGCACGTTGGAGAAGTCGGCCAGCGAGCAGCGCTTGATCTCGCCCAGCCGCGTGGCCATGATCAGGTACTTGGCGTTCTCGAAATCCGGCGCCTTCAGGATGGCGGTGACCGTCTCGCGCGGGTCCAGGTTGATCAAGTTGATCAGCGGCAGGCCCTTGGCCGTGCGCTCGTACTCCGGGATCTCGTACGCCTTGAGCTGGAAGACCCGCCCGCGGTCGGTGAAGAACAGCAGGTTGTCGCGGGCCCGCGCCACCACCATGTGGCGCAGGGCGTCCTCCTCGCGCAGCACTTGGCCGCGGATGCCCTTGCCGCCCCGTCGCTGGGCGCGGTAGGTCGAGCTCGGCATCCGCTTGACGTAGCCGCGCCCGCTGATCGTGACCAGCACCGAGACGTTCGGGATCAAGTCCTCGTCGGTGATCTCGCCGACCGCCTCTGCCATCACCTGGGTTCGCCGCGCGTCGCCGTACTTCTTCTTCAGGTCGGTCAGCTCGTCGCGCACCAGGTAGAGGATCTTCTTGGGGTGGGCCAGCAGGTCCTCGAGGTAGGCGATGTTCTCGAGCACCTGGCGATACTCGTCCAGGATCTGCTGCCGCTCGAGCGCCGCCAGGCGGCGGAGCTGCATGTCCAGGATGGCGCGGGCCTGGATCTCCGTCAGCTTGAAGCGGGTCTGCAGGGTCTGCAGCGCCACCTCGGCCGAGGCCGACTCGCGGATCGTCCGGATGACCCGGTCCAGATGGTCCAGCGCGATCTTGAGGCCTTCCAGGATGTGGGCCCGGGCCTTCGCCTTGTCCAGCTCGAACTGTGTCCGGCGAGTCAGCACCCACTGGCGATAGTCCAGAAAGTGCTGCAGCGTCCGCTTCAGCGTCAGCACCCGCGGCTCGCCGTCCACCAGGCCCAGCACGTTGAAGCTGTAGGCCTGCTGCAGGGCGGTGTGCTTGTAGAGCTGGTTCAAGACCGTCCGCGGGTTCGCCTCGCGCTTGACTTCGACCACCAGGCGCATGCCCTGGCGGTCGCTCTCGTCCCGCATGTCCGAGATGCCGTCGACCTTCTTGTCGCGGACCAGCTCGGCGATCCGCTCCTGGAGGGCGGCCTTGTTGACCTGGTAGGGCAGCTCGTTGACGACGACCGCGAAGCGGCCGGAGCGGTGCTCCTCGATGCTCGCCCGCGCCCGCATAATCACCCGGCCGTGGCCGGTCGCGTAGGCGTGCTTGAGGTTGTCGCGCACCTCGCCGGTCTTGTTGTCCTTCTCCTTGGTCATGATCAGGCCGCCGGTCGGAAAGTCCGGGCCGTGGATGAAGCGGCACAGGTCGTCGACCGTGGCCTCCGGGTTGTCGATCAGGTGGTTGAGCGCGTTGACCACCTCGGTCAGGTTGTGGGGCGGCATGTTGGTCGCCATGCCGACCGCGATGCCGGCCGAGCCGTTGCAGATCAGGTTGGGGAAGCGGCCGGGCAGCAGGACCGGCTCCTGGCGGGTGTTGTCGTAGTTGGGCACCATGTCCACGGTGTCCTTCTCGATGTCCGCCAGCATCTCCATCGCGATCGGCGTCAGGCGGGCCTCGGTGTAGCGCATCGCGGCCGGTGGGTCGTTGTCGATGCTGCCGAAGTTGCCCTGCCCGTCGACCAGCGGGTAGCGCATGTTGAACGGCTGCGCCAGCCGCACCAGGGTGGGGTAGATGACCGCTTCGCCGTGGGGGTGGTAGTTACCGGAGCAGTCGCCGCAGATCTTGGCGCACTTGCGGTAGGGGCGGTTGGGGGCCAGGCCGAGGTCGTGCATCGCCACCAGGATGCGGCGCTGGGCCGGCTTGAGCCCGTCGCGGACGTCCGGCAGGGCGCGGGCGGTGATGACGCTCATCGCGTAGTCGAGATACGCCGAGCGCATCTCCTCCTCTACGCGGACCTGCTTGACAAACCCGATCTCGGAACCGCCGTGCATGCGCGCCCTCGCTCTCTACTTTCGGGCTTGACCCGGCCGGGCGCCGGGTGCCCTTCGAAACATGCAAAAGGGGCCAGGGTGGAGGGGTTGGTGGACGGGGCGGCCACCCGCCCGGACCCTCAACCCCTACGCCCTAACCCCGAACCTGGAGACACACAAAAGTATACCCGATGTGAAGGAAACCCGCCCAATCCGGCGGCTTCCGGCGCGTGTCCGGGGGCGGATTGGGACGGGGATGAGACGCCGTTCGCTTCCCCCGAACCGCCCCGGCGCGGCTCGCGCGGTGA
>DASQWY010000631.1:0-2137 GCA_035640005.1 Actinomycetes bacterium | reverse complement strand
CGGTGGCCGAGGAGCGCCCCATGGCCGAGCGTGATGTCGATAGCGAGCCCCGCATCTTGGCCTATCACGCCATCACCCCCACCACCATCGCCGACACCCCGCCGATCGTAACGATCATCCGATCGGCTGAGCTACCGCAGGTAGCGGTGATGAGTTGATGAGCGCCTGAGAAAGGAGTTGCCTCATGAGCGCTGCGCAGCCGTCGTACGCCTCGCAACCTCCCTACCCGCCGTCCAGCGCACGTCCTCGGAATGGTCTCGGGGTCGCCGCGCTCGTCATTGGCGTGGCGAGCCTTGTGGCGGCGGTGTCTTTCACCTTGTTCCCGCTCGCGGTTGTGTTCGGATTGGTTGGCCTGATCATTGGGCTCATCGCCCTCGCTGGGGGAAAGGCCAGAGGAGCCACCAACCCCGGTCAGGCCACCACCGGCGTCATCTGCAGCGTGCTCGCATTGCTCATTGCGGGCTATCTGAGCGTGAACGTGGGCACCTGGGCAGCGCGCAACACTGGGGCCTTCACCAGGTTCGACAAGTGCATCGCCCAAGCGGGCAACAGGACCGAGGTCTCCAACTGTATCGCTCGCTTCGCGAACGACGTCCGTTCTTAGTTACAGAGGGAGATAGGGAGCAGCGGCCATGGCTGTCACCGGAACGGGCGAGCTTCTTTAGTGCTACGTTCCTCAATGTGGGTATAGGTGGTGTGCTCGCAGTGAGGTTGCATGATGGTGCGCGCCGAGGAGGGGAGCCGCCGTGCCCGTCCTGCTGTTCGCCCGACCGCCAATCGACCCCGCCGAAGAGCACACCGTCCGCAAGCTGGCCGGCGCTCGGCACGCCCCCGGCGACTGGATCCGGCGTGCCCGGATGATCGCCCACAGCTGGGATGGCCTGCGCACCACCCAGATCGCTCAACGGTTGGGCTGTCACCCGCAGACGGTGCGGGAGCGGCTGCACCGGTTCAACGCCGAGGGCGTCGACGGGCTCGGTGACCGGCCAGGACCCGGCCGACCGCGGCGCCTGACCGAGACCGAGCGTGGCCGCATCATCGCCCTGGCCCGCTCGGCGCCGCCCGGCCGGCTGGTCCAGGGCGGCGAGGGGCTGCTCGCGCCCGCCCAACCCACCGCGCCGGCGCACTGGACCCTGGACGCCCTTGCCGAGCGCGCCCAGGCCGAGGGCATCCAGGTCGCCCGCAGCCAGGTCCGCCGCATCCTCATCAGCGAACGGGTGCGCTGGCGACCGACGCGCTCGTGGACGACCAGCACCGACCCGGACTTCGCCCCAAAAGGGCGCAGGTCATCGCCCTCTACACCACCCCGCCCGAGGCGACGACGGTAATCTGCGCCGACGAGCTGGGCCCGGTCATCCCCCGCAGCTTCCCGCCCGCACCGGGCTGGTCGCCCGACGGGCATCGCATCAAGGCGCCGTTGGAGTACAGCCGTGGCACGGACAAGACCTGGGTGTACGGCGCCCTGCGCGTCGGTGACGGCCACGAGGTGACGATGACCGCCCCGTCGCGCAACTCGGCCGGCTACCAGCGGCTGCTGGCCGCCGTGGAGACGGCCAACCCGGCGGGGACCATCATGGTGGTCACCGACAACCTGTCCAGCCACACCAGCGCCAGTACCCGCACCTGGCTGGCCGACCATCCCCGCATCCAGCACGCCTTCATCCCCAAGCGGGCCTGCTGGCTGAACCTGCAGGAGGGCTGGTGGCGGCTGTTTCGCCGCCAGGCGCTGGCCGGAGAGACCTTCGCCGACCCGGGCGAGATTGCCCTGGCGACCAGGGTGGCGACCTGCCGGCTCAACGCGGGTGCCCGCCCGTGGGTGTGGGGTCGCCCACCACCGTCCCCACGCCACCGACGGCGAGTCTTCATGTACCGCCTTTGAGGAACGTAGCACTAGGCGGCGCGACCACGCGACGTCCACGGGCAGCACGTTGCCGGCCTGGGGCCCGGGAGGCGTCGTCAACTTCAACGTCTGCGCTGCTAACCTTGGCTGCAAGCGCCTGGCTCGGTCGGAGCCATCGCCGCCGCTGGTCGCGTCGATCTGGTGGCGGCCAGCCTGCTCGTCTTCCCCGAACAGTGGAGTGCCTGTGCCCTTTGATCCTCTGGTCCGACCTGCTGCCTCCCGCGAGGTCCCAGGGCC
>DASQWY010000630.1:0-11829 GCA_035640005.1 Actinomycetes bacterium | reverse complement strand
GCGGGGCTGCCGATGGCGGGGATCGCGGCGGCGGTCCAGCAGGGTCGGCTGTCGTTTGCCTTCCTGGAGGCCGCCCCCTACCGGCGGTGGGCGGTGCGCTCGGGGCGGACCTACCGGCAGGTGAGCCAGCAGACCGGGGTGTAGCTTGAGCCGGTCGTTTTGTAGCTGGGCGAGGTCTTTGCCGGTGACGCCGATTACCAATGGCGGCACGGATGGATTCAACCGTACCGGTAGCCATCATACGATTAGTGCGAACTGCGGTCCGCCCAGCAATACCCCGGCGACCGGGAGTAGCAACCGCCGCATCGGAATCCCTCCGTCCAGCGACCATGACGGTGGTGATCGGGCGTATACAGTCGCCGAGAAGCCAGGAGAACTGACGGCTTCGGCCGCAGATCCTTGGACCCCATCTTGCTCGTGCCGTCTGTCTGCCGTACGGGGCTGGACGGGTGGCGCCAATGGCATGCAAGAGGTCAGCGGTCGCGGCCGACATCCCGCTGGCAGCTACCTGGCAGCAAGCTCGCCTCGCTTCGCCGCGCGCCGCACCGTGACGCCTCGGGAATCAGCCGTTGCTAAGCTGCAGCGCGGACGTCAGCCGCCCCTGACCTGCGGCTTTCCAGCAGGGCAGAAGACGGACGCTTCGGTTGCTCACTGGAGCGGCCTGACCGGTAGATCTGAAAAGGATGAGGTCCCAGGTCAAGTCCTGGCAGGCCCGCCAACCCAAACCAGCAGCTCGCGGCCTCGCGGCCGGGCTACCTCCTCTCGCGGCCCCTGCGCGTCTGCCCGGTTCGTGCCACCCGCGTGCCACCCGCGGCCTGCGACGGCTCCCCACTGACCAGCGAGGCGGCCCGGACCAGGTCATCCAGAGCCGCGGCGATGGCGGCGTCCCGCCCGGCCATCACGTGCTGGTAGCGCACGGCAGCCTTCGGCGGGGAGTGGCCCATGCGCGCCATCAGCTCCCGGTTGCTGGCGCCGGCGGGGGCCAGCCTGCGGCTGGCTACCAACCCTCTCCGCCTGCCTGGCCCTCCCATCCTGGGCCACCCCATCCCGGGTCAAACGCACGGCCGGACAACCCGGCACCTGAGCGGCCTTCGGCCCGCGATCCATCCGTGGCCGAGTTCTTCGGCCCAACCCGCGGTTGACCCGGGGTGGGTCCCCGGCCCAAGCAAGCAAGCCAGCCAGAGCAGACGGACCCGAGGAGGGCTACGCCATGGGGGCCGGTCTACTTGACGCTCTAATGGTTGTCATCGCGACGCTTGGAACACCAGCAGGTCCAGGCGCCGGATGACCGGGGTGGGTGTCGTGTCGGCAGCCGCGGCTCGCTCCAGGGCCTCCAGACCCCTGAAGAATTCGGCGTCGGGGGAGCAGCCGCAGCAGGCTGTCGGCTCGGATGCGGGCGCGGCCAGCGCCACCCGCCAGGGTTCCAGGGCCTCCAACGGCACGGCCCGATCGCGGTCGTAGGCGGCGGTGAGCTGGTCATAGTTCAGCCAGGCCATGGCAGGGTTCTACGCGACCAGCAGGGCACCGACGCCCGAGGGGCGCTGGTGTCGCCTGCTGGGGCGTCCGACCGCTGGCCACCAGTGCGGGAGCATCACGCGACGGCGGCATGCCTGAACCGGCCGTGGCCGAGCGGCCGCCGTGAAGTCAAGAGGCTCGTCGTGTGCTTTCGAGGCTGGGGTCGTCCTTATAGAGCCGGCGTTGCCGCCCGCTGGTCAGGCCGAGCTGGGCGAGGGTGGCAGCGATCCAGTCGTGCTTGGCGTTGCTGAACGCCACCGGGTCGACCGGCCCTCCGGCCACGATCGCCCGCTTGAGGGTCGCGTACCGGCGCCGCAGGATCGGGTCGGAACGCAGGGCGTCGCGGAAGCCGCGCATGGCGGTGACCTCGGGGCTGGACGCCGGCACCACGTGCACGTGGACCCGGTAGTCGGCTGGTCCGTGGCGGAAGGCGCCCCACAGCATCGGCCGGCTGGCCGGGAAGACCGCAGGTATCTGGTGCTGGAAGCCGAGGTCGAGCAGCGCCTGGGTGATGGCGGGGACATCGGCCGGTTCGGCGGGCAGCAGCAGGTCGATGATGCCCTTGCCGGGGAGCTCGGGCACCGCCGAGCTGCCCACGTGCTCGGCTGGTGCCCCCGGCCACCTGGTCGCTATGAGTTCGATGAGGCGTCTGGCGACCTCGGGGGCGTGCGGGTCCGCCTGGTAGACCTCGACCGGCGCGCGGCGGTAGGGGCCGACCGGTGGCTTGGACGGCGCGGTCATGGCGGGGTCGGACGGGTGACGGTCGGTGAGGTCAGCGACGCCGTGCATGGGGACCTCCGCGAGCATTGCGGCCCTTTGGGCCCATACGAGCAGCGTGCCGTGGCGCCGTCACGGGACGGCGACGGCCACATGTCGCGGCAGCAGCGAATTCGCCTCGATCGGGTCGCGATCGTCGATCGGATCAAGCACGACCTCCAACGGTCCAGATCGGTCGGCCCGCCGGTGTCCTGAGCTGAGTACCCAAGGCGTCGCAGGCGGAATCCAGGAGGCCCCGCGGCCGTCAGCTGACGGCCGTCGTGGCCTTCCGGGCCCGGGGCTTGGCCACGGCGGGGACGGCCGCCCGCTGGACGGTGACCAGGGTGATGTCGTCCTCCTGCTCCCAGCCGGGCCCGGTGAAGCCGTTGAGCTCGCCCAGGAGCAGCTCGATCAGCTCCCGGCCGCCCGGGCATCCGTCCACGAGCCCGGCCAGGCGCGGGAAGCCGAACATCCGCCGCTGGGGGTCGTGGGCCTCGACCAGGCCGTCGCTGTGCAGCAGCAGGGTGTCGCCGGGGCCGAGGGTGGCCTCCTTCTCCTCGTAGGTCATGCCCGGCATGGCGCCCAGCGGCATGCCGGTGGCCCGCAGCTCGACCACGCCGTCGCCGGTGTGCAGGTAGGGAGGGTTGTGGCCGGCGTTGGCGTACCGCAGCCGGCCGGTGGCCGGGTCGAGCACGCCGTACAGGCAGGTGACGAACATCTGCGGCGGGATGTCGTGGAGCAGCAGGTCGTTGGCCCGCTCCAGGACCTTGCCGGGCGCGACCAGCTGGGGGGCGTCGCCGCGCAGGATGCTGTGGGTGGTGGCCATGACCAGGGCGGCCGGCACACCCTTGCCGGTGACGTCGCCGCAGACCAGGCCGACCTGGCCGTCGGGGAGCTCGATGAAGTCGTAGAAGTCCCCGCCCACCGCCTTGGCCGGCTGGTAGTAGGTGGCGACCTGCCAGCCGGCCAGCTCGGGCAGCTCTCTCGGCAGGAACCGCCGCTGGATGAGCTGGGCGACCGCCAGCTCCTGCTCGATGCGCTCCCGGGCCTGGAGCTCGGCCGCCTGCTGGCGGACGAGCCGGTGCACCAGCAGGGCTACCCGCAGGGCTGGCGCGGCCCGGCCGGCCAGGTCCGCCAGGAGCTTGCGGTCGTCGCCGGCATAGTCGCGTTCGCTGCGCCGAGGACCCAGGGCGAGCAGGCCGACCAGCTGGGCCTGGCTGACCAGCGGGACGGCCAGGGTCAGGCCGGCCGCCTGGAGGGCGTCGCGGGCCGGGGAGACGAGCCCGACCTCTTCCAGGTCGACCGGGCCGCCAGCCGCCTCCAGGTAGGTCACGATCCGGTCGTCCTCGGCCACCTCGACCGGCACGACCTCGGCGCGCTGGGACCGGCCGCGGGGCGGCGCCGCCGGTCCGGGCCGGCCGTCGCCGTCGCCGCCCCCGGTGCCGTCCCGGCCCCGCACCCACAGCCCCATGCGGGCCGGCTGCATGGTCTCCTCGGCGGCGACCAACAGCTCGTCGGCCACGCGGTCCAGGTCGACCTCGTCGCGGACCCGGGTGCTGAACGCCTCCAGCATCTGGGCGGCGTCGTACTTGCTGCGGTAGAACCGCCGGTCGATGAAGGCCTGGATGCGGTCCCGGGCCGGGCGGAACAGCATGGCGACGGCCACCGTGGCCGCCACGAGCACCAGATCGTGCTGGCCGACGATCGGCTCGAGCAGCTGCTGGAGCACGGCCACGCTGGCCACGTAGGCAAGGGCGAGCACGCCGGTCAGGCAGCCATAGACGAGGGTCTGGTTGATGACCCGGTCCATGTCCCAGAGCCGGTAGCGGACCAGCACGGCGGTGAGGGTCACCGGGATGGCCGCGAACAGCACCGGGAACACCACGAAGGCGAGGCCGTCCAGCTCCTGCTGCCGCCTGGCGCCCAGCCCGCTGATGGCCAGCTTGAGCCCGGCCAGCGCCAGCGCCGTCCCAAGGGCCAGCGAGAGCGCCCAGACCAGCACCCGGGACTGCTCGCGCTGGGCGGCCGAGGCGGCCTGGCGCAGCCGGAAGGCCTGCGAGGCCACCCCCGCGATCGGGATCAGCACCCCGAAGAAGAGCACGAACCCGGACGGGTCGCCGTGCAGCCGGTTCCGGTTGAAGAAGTCGGCCGTGGCGATGAGCACCAGGGCCAGCAGCGGCCACTTGAGCCAGCGCGGCCTGGACCAGGACGCGGGCAGCCGGCCGTCGGGGAAAACCAGCAGGGCGCAGACGTAGGCCACGCCCGCGAACAGGTGGTAGTTGTCGTGCAGCTTCATGGCAAGCCACGGCATCTCCTGGAGGCCGCTGTGGGCCTGCTGGTTGAACACCGCGGCCGTCCCGACCATGGCCAGGGCCAGCAGCCGGGCCGCCAGGTCATGCGGACGGACGCGGATGAGAAGGATGCCGAGGCCGATGTTGAGGGCGCTGAACAGGTACTGGAGCAGGACCCGGAGGGAGGGTTGCACGCTGTGCGACTCGGTTGCCGCCCCCATGGCGGCGGTGCGCAGGCCCGGGACCCACCGGATCCAGGCCGGGAGCTCGCGGGCCGATTCCACCACCACCAGCTCCGGCACGTGATCCCCGGGCTCTGGAGGGTGCAGGTCGTCCCAGAACCGGTAGGTGGCCGGCGGCGGAGCGGGGAAGCGGATGGGGGTGAACTGGCTGTCCGCGGCGCCGACGGTGGTCGGGCCGCGGAGGACCGGGGTGGTCCCGTGGGCCCGGTAGATGGCGAGGTTGTGGCGGCCGCCGGGGTCGGTGTTCTTGAACCAGATGACCACCTGGACGCCTTGGCGGACGGCGATCTCCTTCGCCGGAACCAGTCGGGAGGCGGTCGTCGCCTGCTGCTGCAGGCCGTCCTTGGCGGCGATGACATAGGCCTGGTCACCCACTCCCCACCGGTGCAGGGCATGATGGACCGCGGGGATGCGGTCAGCCAGGATGGGCGGGATCCCAGCCAGTAGCCAGATGATCGAGCCGGCGGTGTAGAGCGTGAAGAAGACCAGGAAGGCGGCGTTCGCGATGCGCGTCCGCGACGGTCGTTCCGGCACCCGGCACCCCCTCCGCCTCAGGCGCGCAGTTCGGACGACGGCCATGATGGTACAGGCCGCCGGCGACGGTCCATGTCTTGACCTCGGACGACCGAAGGCGTTTGCTCCATTGGGTACGACAGGGCCCGATCGCCTGCGGGATTCGGTATCGGCGAGCCAGGAGGGGCGCTGGGCGGTGCAGGTGTAGGTGGGCATGAACCTGTCGGACGACTCGCTGCTCGCGGGGATGGCGATGGGTGACGCCGCCGCCGCTGCCGCGTTCGTCCGCCGCTACCAGCCACGCGTCTACGGGCTGGCGCTCACCATCGTGGGATCCAGCGCGGTCGCCGAGGAGGTGGCGCAGGAGGCATTCCTGCGGATCTGGCGAAGCGCCGACGCATTCGACGCTCGGCGCGGGCAGGTGGGGACCTGGGTGCTGACGATCACGCGCAACCTCGCCATCGATGCGCTGCGACTTCGCGGTAACCATGAACGGCCCATCGAGCCACAGGTGCTCATGGAAACCTTGCTGTCGCGCGAAGAGCGCGAATCCAGGAGTACGCATGTCGAGGGCAGGGAGCAGCTCAGGAGCGCGCTGCGTGCGCTTCCGCCGGAACAGGGCAGGCTGATCGTGCTGTTCGTGGTCTATGGCCTGACCGCCCAGGAGACCGCGGACCTGGAGGGCGTTCCGCTCGGCACCGCGAAAACGCGGATCCGCCGGGGGATTGCCAAGCTCCGTGCGGCGCTCGGGGTGAGCGGTGGCTGAGGGGCTGGAGTGCGCCGAGGCCCGGGAGCTGTTCCCGGAGCTGGCCGCCGGCGTGGCTGCCGGCGATGAGCGGGCGCGCGCCCTGGGTCACCTCAGCGGCTGTCCGGCGTGCCGGCGTGAGTTCGCCGGCACCGCGGAGGTCCTCGACGAGCTGCTCTGGCTGGCGCCGGAGCACGACCCTCCGGCTGGCTTCGAGTCCTCCGTGCTGGCACGCCTCACACCCGCGGTTCCGACCCGCCGTCGTCCACGGCCTCGGCTGCTGCTGGCGGCGTCGATCGCGGCCGCCGTGGCCCTCGCGGCCGGGACGGTGTGGTGGCGGACGGCCGACGACCGCGAACTGGCGAGCGACTACCGTCACACCCTCGCGGTCGCCCACGGACAGGGTCTGAGCGCGGCGCCGCTGCTGCTGGCGGGGGGTGCCGAGACGGGGGCCGTCTTCGCCTATCAGGGTTCGCCTTCCTGGATCTACGTCACGTTCAGGTCAGCACCTCCCCAGGGCCGCTATGACGTCCGCCTGCTGACCAGGGACGGACGCCGGTTGCCGCTCCGAGCATTCACCGCCAGGCCGGGCGGGACCGCCTGGGGCAGCACGATCCAGGTGCCCATCCGACAGATCCAGAAGCTCGAATTCATCAGGTCCAACACCCCGATGATGACCGCCAGCTTCTGACGATGCTGCCCGCGACGGTCAGGACGGCGGTCGGGGCGGCTGTGGCGGCGGCCGGCGGAGGAGGAGCACGACCACGGCCAGCGCCACGACGCCGTCGATCGCCAGCAGGGCCGCGCTCACCGGGTCGACGTCGTGCTGATGGGCGGACCCGGCGTCGACCGCGGCGTTCCCGTGGGCCGCCGCGCGGATCCCGACGCCGCAGCGCAGGCGAAGGGCATCCAGGGCAGTTACCAATCCGTCGCGGACGGACACGTGGGTCAGGGCCAGGTCCGGCGGCCGCTGCGCGGAGGACACGACCAGCCCGACCGCCAGCGCGACCATGGCGCATGCGGCGACGAGCAACAGCCAGGGCCGGTTCAAGCGGCCGGGGCGCCGGGGGCGATCGCGGCGCGACCGGCCCGGGCACGGTGGATACAGCTGCACGACGTTGCTCGCAGCTCCCGCTCGTTGGGTCGCTGATGCAGGTAGACGGCGATCATCATCGGTATGAACACGATCGAGTTGTAGAACAGGTGCAGCTCGACCCGGGGAAAGACGGTCTGGGCCACGCTGGTCGGGACGGTGCCGCCGAAGAAGAAGACGTGGGTCTGCGCCTGGATGAGCAGCAGCAGGTGCTCGATGTGGTGCCAGAACTGGATCACCAACGCGACCGTCCACCAGACGCGGGCCCGACCGACGAAGCCTGGCCGCAGCAGAACCAGCCCGATGAGCATCACCAGGGCGTACCCGTAGTGCAGCCATTCGGACGTGGAGAGCCATGGGAAGAGCTGGCCGAGTGCGCCGCGCGCCGCCGGGCGGGGCCAGTCGAGCACCCACACCTGGTACGCCTGCACCAGATGCTCCGCCCAGTGCGCCAGCACGATGAACAGGAACACGTTGAGCGCCTGCCGGTGCAGCCGCTCGTTGATCGCCGCGATGCCGCGCCGCGGCGAGGTCGCGCTGAGAGCCGACATGCCACCCTCCCCCGTCATGGTGAGCTTGCTTCGAAGTGCCTTTCGCACAGCCGCAGCCGGCGGGCGTCCCACACCATGTAGGTGCCGAGAACGAGCTGGACGAGGCTGCGCCACACGTCTTCCCACCGGTCACGCAGCCGCAGGTACCCGAGCGTCAGGGCGCGGCGACGGGCCAGGGCACCGCGCGGCGTCATCAGGCAGGGCCCGCGGTTGGGCATCGGGCGGGTGTGCGCCGCGGTCGTGGCGAACGCGAAGCAGGCGAGCAGCTCCCGGGTGACCGCCTTGACCGTCACCGGCGCGAGGTGCCAGGCGGGGCAGGGGCGGTTGGCCGCCACGCCGAACGGAATGTGGCCGCCGGAATCGTGGAAGTCCGCGTAGTTGAAGCAGAGCACCGACCCGGCCGGGATCATCGAGTCGCGGGATAGCACGATGTCGGCCGTGGCGACCCGGTGCGCGACGCCGAACAGCGGGTACCGCCGCAGTGTCTCTTCGAGGACGTGGTCGAGGAGCTGCTCGTCGGCCGCCGCGCGCTGGAGGGCATCGTCCGCGGCGAGCACCATCAGCACGTGCGCGGTGGCCTCGGAGCTCTGCACGATTGCCGTGTTGAAGAACGTCCCTTGCAGGTACAGCGCCCGCTCGCGGCGGTCGAGGACGGCGGGCAGCTCGTGTGGCACGTCGTCGAGCACCCGCTCCAGATGGTCGGTCAGCCGGAGCCTGCGATCCATGTGCCGCAGGCCGCAGCACTTGAGGGCGGTGACGACGTCGTCAGCGTTGTCGACGACCAGCCCGCGAACCTCGTCGGTGGCGGGGCGGCCGAAGACCACCCGGTGGTAGAACTCGGCCCAGACCGGCATCACCAGGTCGCGCAGGCGGACCAGCCCGGTCCGAGGCGGCAGCGCGACCCGCAGGCTTTCGGTGGCGAGCTGGTCCGCCACGGCGCTCGGCATGGTCAAGATGCGGCGGGTGCAGCGCGCCACCTCGTCATATCGGGGGCCGGGCTCCAGGTGCTCCTGATGTACCTCCGGGCCGGGGGACAGCCAGTACCAGAACAGGTCGGACAGGGCCGCACCGCGACTGCGACCGCTCGCGGCCGGATGGGAGTAGATCTCCAGGAATCGGGATTCGTCGACGAGGTCGCCGGGTATCGCGATCCCCTCGGTGCCGTTGACCCGGGCGAACAGCCACACCCGCAGCGCCACGACCGACCTGGGCAGCCAGTACGGCAGGCTCGCCAGCACAGCGAGAGCGACAGCCAGCGCGAGCGCGATGATCACACCGGTTATACGGAGCCGAGCACGGGGCGGGATTCACACTGAATCCCGCGGGCCGGGAGACCTCGTACAACTGGCATGGACTACGTCGTGATCGGCGCCGGTCCCGCGGGCCTGCAACTGGGGTGGTTCCTCCAGCGGGCGGGACGTGAGTACCTGATCGCCGAAGCCGGGCCCACGCCCGGCACGTTCTACCGCACGTTCCCCCGCCACCGTCGCATGATCTCCATCAACAAGCCGCACACCGGCTGGCACGACGCCGAGAAGGACCTTCGTGTCGACTGGAACTCGCTGCTCAGCGACGACCCGGCGCTGCGGTTCACGCACTACACCAGCGCGTACTTCCCGCACGCCGACGACTACGTCGACTACCTGACCGACTTCGGTCGCGGCCTCAACATCCGGTACGGCTGCCGGGTCAGCCGGGTCGGCCGGCGCGCCGGTGGGTTCGCGGTGACCTGCGAGGACGGCGAGACGATCCGGGCCCGAACGGTGATCGTCGCGACCGGCTTCGGGGCGATGAACGTGCCGCCGATTCCCGGGATCGAGACCACCGAACGGTACTGGGACATGCCGGTCGACCCGGGCGGCTTCACCGATCAGCGGGTGCTGATCATCGGCAAGGGCAACTCGGCGTTCGAGACCGCGGACAACCTGATCGAGAAGGCGGCGGTGATCCATGTCGCCGGCCCCCGGTCGATCAGGTTCGCCTGGCGTACCCACTTCATCGGCCACCTGCGCGCGGTCAACAACAACTTCCTGGACACCTACCAGCTCAAGACCCAGAACATGGTGCTGGACGGCGACATCCTGCGGATCGAGCGCCGGGCGGGCGAGTACCTCATCACGTTCGCCTACGCGCGCCGGGACAAGGTGGTCCAGCTCGCTTACGACCGGGTGATCGCCTGCACCGGGTTCCGGATGGATCCGTCCGTCTTCGCGGCCGACTGCCGGCCGGCGTTGACGATCGACGACAGGTTCCCGGCGCTCACCGCGGAGTGGGAGTCGGTCAACGTGCCCGGGCTGTACTTCGCCGGGACGCTCACCCAGTCGCGGGACTTCAAGAAGCACACGAGCGCGTTCATCCACGGCTTCCGGTACGGCATCCGGGCCCTGGTCCGCATGCTCGACCAGAGGTACCACGGGATCGAGTGGCCACATCGGACGGTCCCGGCCGAGGCGCTCGCGGACGCCGTGCTCGCCCGGATCAACCGGACCTCGGCGCTGTTCCAGCAGTTCGGCTTCCTCTGCGACGTGTTCACCCCGGACGGGCGGTACTACGAGGAGATGCCGCTGGACTACGTGCCGTTCGGCGACTGCTTCACGGTCAGTCTCGAGTACGGCGCGGGCCACGACGCCATCGACCCGTTCGACGTGGAGGCCGGCCGGGCCTGGGAAGCCGACCAGTCCCACGACGACCGTTACCTGCACCCGGTGATCAGGCGCCGCCGCGATCACCAGCCGGTTTCGACCTGCCGGCTGCCCGAGGACATCTGCAACGACTGGACCGACGAGAAGCTGTACCGGGAGCCGTTGCGCGCCTTCATCGCGGCCGAGCTCGGGACCGCGTCGTGACCGTGGACGCCGGGCCCGGCCTGGTCAACCTCCGTGATTTCGAGGCCGCCGCCCGCACCTGCCTGGATCCGGTGTACTACGACTACTTCGCGAGCGGCGCTCAGGACGAGACCACGGTGGCCGCCAACGAGGCGGCGTTCCGCGGCCGTACGCTGATCCCCCGGGTCCTGCGAGGTTGCTCGCCGCCGCGGCTGGAAACGAGCGTGCTGGGGCAGACCGCCGCCATGCCCGTTCTCATCGCGCCGACCGCGTTCCACCGCCTCGCCTGCCCCGACGCCGAAGTGGCCACGGGTCGGGCGGCGGCCGCGGCCGACGTCATCATGATCGCGGCCATGCTCTCCACGGTCACCATCGAGGAGATCGCCGCGACCGGTGCGAAGCTCTGGTTCCAGCTCTACATCCAGCCGGACCTGGCCTTCACCGAGTCGCTTGTCCGGCGCGCGGAGGCGGCGGGTTGCCGCGCGCTGGTGGTGACCGTGGACTCGCCCACCCTCGGCCGCAACGAGCGCGGCGACCGCAACAACTTCCACGACCTGCCGCCGGGCGTGTACTGCGCCAACATGGGAGCCGCCGGCCACGTGCGCCAGGTGGTGCTCTCGCCCGCGATCTCCTGGTGGCACGTCGACTGGCTGCGCGAAACGACGTCACTGCCCATCCTGCTCAAGGGCGTGCTGCACCCCGCCGATGCCAGGCTCGCGGTCGAGCACGGCGTGGACGGGCTGATCGTGTCCAACCACGGTGGCCGCCAGCTCGACGCCACGCCGGCGTCGCTGGACCGGCTCGCGCCGATCGCCGAGGCCGTCGGCGGGCGGGTACCGCTGCTGCTCGACGGCGGGGTGCGGCGCGGCACCGACGTCGCCAAGGCGATCGCGCTGGGCGCGCGGGCGGTGGCGATCGGCCGTCCGGCGCTGTGGGGTCTGGCGGTGGCGGGGGAGGCCGGCGTGCGCCGGGTACTGGAGCTGCTGCGCGTCGAGCTGACCAACGCCCTCACCCTCCTCGGCGTCGGAGCGCCGGCGGAGCTGGCCCGGGATCAGGTGGTGCCATGAAGGTCGTCGGCGTCGGCGTCGGGCGGACCGGGACGCTGTCGCTGAAGGCCGCGCTGGAGCTGCTCGGCTTCGGGCCCTGCTTCCACGGCCGCCACGTGCTCGACCATCCGGACCGGCTACCGCTGTGGCGGGCGGCCGCCGCCGGCGAGCCGGTCCAGCGACGCCGGCGTGGCGTCGAGCTGGCGGCCACCGTGGTTGGACACGATCAGCCCGTCCACGCCGTGCTCGACC
>DASQWY010000629.1:0-3053 GCA_035640005.1 Actinomycetes bacterium | reverse complement strand
CCCGGGTAGGTGCTGGACTCCAGGATCACCAGCGCGCCGGCGGCCAGGTGCGCGGCCACGTCGCGGCAGGCCTGCTCCACGTACGACAGGTCCGGGGTGTGGTCGCGGACCGGGGTCGGCACGCAGACGCAGATCACCTCGGCGTCCGCCACAGCCTCACCGCGGTGCGTGAAATGCAGCCGGCCGGTGGCGAGCCCGCGGCGGAAGCTGCCCTCATCGATACCGGGGACGCACAGCTCGCCCGCGGCCAGGGCGTCGACTCGCGCGGCGTCGATGTCGATGCCGCTGACGGCGAAGCCGGCCTCGGCGGCCGCGCACGCCAGCGACAGGCCCACATAGCCTTGGCCCACGACGGCGACGTGCGCCTCGCGGGCCAGGATGCGGTGGCGGAGCGTCGAGGTGCGTTGCACGTTCATCGGGACGTTTCCTTTGATACCTACAGGATGTTCAGAATATGCAGGCCCATGGCGACGCAGCCGGCCACGACGCTGACCGCCGCGACCTGCCAGCGGACGCGTCCCGACCGTCGGCGTTGCCTGAGGTGCTTCGGGGCTGCGCCGGTGACCTCAACCCCGCCGGTGCGGGTGCCCCAGCCGGTGCTCAGGCAGGTGGCGATCGCGTACAGGCGCAGCGGACGCAACACAATGAAGCTCCACAGAAATACGAGCGGTGCCAGCAGAAAGGTGCCGAGCTGGCTGGCCAACTGTTCGTCATCGCGCCGGATCAGCAGGTATTTGAGCGCAGTGGCGTAGCCGACCAGCACCGGGATGATGAGCAAGCTGGGGACCAGCCGCCGGTCGATGGCGGGCCGCAGGACAAACAGGGTCGCGAACACGATCGTGGAGAGCACGAAGTTCACCCATCCGGCGAAATGCATCCAGTAGGCGTAGCTCCCCAGAGGAAGGTAGCGCATCCGCCACCAGGAACGGATGAACGAGCCGCGCATCCACCGCAGCTGCTGGCGCAGGTGATGACCAACCCGCTCAGGCAGCACCGTGAATGCGAAGCAGGTGGGCTGCTGCACGGTGCGGCCGCGCAGTTTGGCCAGCGTGGTCAGCATCGAGTCGTCGGACAGCCTGACCGGCCGGCCCAGGAACGTCTCGTGCGCGTAGCCATCGGCACCCTCGTGCACGACCGCCGACCGGTACAACGCCAGCGCCCCGGAGTTGACCAGTACCGACCCCAGCGTCGACAGCGAGCTGCGCAGGCCAAGCTGGAAGGTGACGAACCACAGGTTGGTGAGGCGCGTGAGCAGGTTGCGGTTCCAGTTCAGCGCGACCCCGACGCCCGCCACTGACTGGACCCGCGCGTCGGCGAAGGGCTTGAGCCCCTCGGCCAGCGCGTTGCGGTCCAGAACCGTGTCAGAGTCGACCGTGACGAAGATGTCTGCCGGGTCGTCCAGGAAGGTCGTCAGGTGCGCCAAGCGCTTGCTGGCCGCTTCGATCTGCACAGCCTCGGCCCAAACGCCCAGGGCTCTCGCTCCCTGCTGCCACTCGGTGAGCAGCCGAGAGTAGGGCTCGATGGAGCAGCCGTTGACGACGACTTGGACCCGTTGGGGTAGGCGCGTCTGTCCCAGCAACGACCACAGGCAGGCGGCGAGCAGAGTGGGAGCCTCGTTGTGGACTGGGACGTTGACGGTGACCCGCAGCCCGTCAACCCAGGCCCACTGGCCGACGTCAAGTCGGACGGGTCGCTCCAGATGCGCCAGAGTGGTCTGCCAGGCCAGCAGCAGGAACGCCCCGACGTAGACGATGGCGAATTCCCGCGCGTTGCCTTGGCCGGCCTCGACCAAGGCAATCACGGACTGGGAGGCCCACACCACCCCGCCGACCAGAAGCAGCAGCACTAGAAGTACGGCCGGGCGCCGGCCGGCGGGGTTAGCCCTGATGGCCGGTGGGATCACCGCTGGGTGGGAGCCTTCCCACGCCTCCAGCCAATGCGGGTGAGGACCGCGCCGAGGGCGATGAGGCCAGCGGCGGTGATGGCCAGCCACCACTGGTCGATGACGATGGCGCCGATGGTGATACCGGCGCCGGTGAAGGGAAGTGCGCTGGGCCTGCCGTAGTCCATGCCTGCTTCCTCCTTCCAATGCGGGCAAGGTGGGACGACAAGATGAAGATCACGCCACCGCGGTGGGCACGGGGCCGTCAACGAGACAGTCCGAGCCGACGATGCGACCGCGCATTCAGTCGTCGAGAGCGAGACGGGCCTGGTGGGTTGGTCGGGAAGCGGCTAACGGGCTCAGCAATCGCCGCGCATCACCTCCTGGATGGGCCTGATCGCCGCGCTGCGGCCGGTTTGACGGTGGGATGGCTGCTGGGTGCCGAACAGGCCGGTGCTGACCAGCGCCCACTTCGGCTGGCTGGTGTGATCATCCAGGTAGTGGCGTCAATGGTGCCGATGCGGTCGCCGTCGCGGTCGACCATGGTCCGGCCTTCCCAGGTACGTACGGTGTCAATCCGACCATTTCCAAAGCTGGTCTCTCTTCGGTGCTGACTCGTTGTGGGGTTCTCCATGACGCGGATCCGACTGCCCGACGACCCGTCGCCCTGGTAGTTGGCGTGGCTCAGCTCCATCAGCTGCGAGAGGGTCACCCGCGAGTCGCGCGGCGCCCGCGGCTCCAGCGGGTGCCGCTTGGCCGCCCGCGCCGCCTGGCGCACCCGCTCGCGCAGCGCGCGGCGACCTCCGAGTCGGGCACGCTCACTCGAACTCTTGACCTGCGAAGACGACACTGGGATGCGATCCGACGCGAGAGGATAGATCCTCCTGAGGGGATCCCTGTGGCGATGCCGGGAATCGGCGCGCGGCCTGGTGAGTTCCAACGCAGATCGGCCAGGCCCCACCTGCCGAACGATCCCCCCGACGATGCCCGGTGGGAGAAAGGTGGCTGCTCCATGCCGCGACATCGATCGTCGCGCCCCGCGTCCGTCCGGGTGTACCGCCGGCTGGGCGTGGTCGCGCTGCTGCTCGGCGGCGCGCTCGCCGTCGGCAACGCCGTCCACGCCCAGGTCGCCGCGCCCCAGCAGCAGGGCGTCGAGTGCACCATCACCATG
>DASQWY010000628.1:0-9116 GCA_035640005.1 Actinomycetes bacterium | reverse complement strand
CCAGATGACCGCGCAGGAGCTGGCCACCTGCACCACCGAGCGGATCCCGATCAAGGTGCTGATCCTCAACAACGGCCACCTCGGGATGGTCCGCCAGTGGCAGGAGCTGTTCTACGACGAGCGCTACTCCGAGGTGCACCTGGGCTTCGACGTGCCCGACTACGTCAAGCTCGCCGAGGCCTACGGCGCGGTCGGGCTGCGCTGCGACCGGCCCGAGGAGGTGGACGCCACCCTGGAGAAGGCGCTGGCGGTCGGCGAGGTCCCGGCGGTGGTCGACTTCCGGGTCGACGCCCACGAGGGCGTCTTCCCGATGGTCCCGGCCGGCCGCTCCAACGACGAGATCATCCTCGGCCCGGAGTTCTCCGCCGAGGAGCAGGCGGCGGCGACCAGGCGGGAGGTGCGCGCCCGGTGAGCACCCACACGATCTCGGTGCTGGTCTCCAACAAGCCCGGCGTGCTGGCCCGCGTCTCCGGCCTGTTCAGCCGCCGCGGCTTCAACATCGACTCGCTGGCGGTCGGGACCACCGAGGACCCCGCCACCAGCCGCATGACGATCGTCGTCGACTGCGCGGACAAGCCCCTGGAGCAGGTCACCAAGCAGCTCAACAAGCTCGTCCACGTCCTCAAGATCGTCGAGCTGGAGCCGGCGCGCGCGGTCGAGCGCGAGCTGGTCCTGGTCAAGGTCCGCACCGACTCGGCCCTGCGCTACCAGGTGATGGAGCTGGCGGAGCTGTTCCGCGCCAAGGTGGTGGACGTCGCGCCCGACTCGCTCACCATCGAGGCCACCGGCAGCCCCGACAAGGTCGCCGCCATGCTGGAGCTGCTGGAGCCGCACGGCATCCGCGAGCTGGTCCGCACCGGCCGCATCGCCCTGGCGCGCGGCCCCAAGGGCATCACCGACAAGCCGCTGCGCGTGGCCCGACCCGCCTGACGCCGACGCCAACGCCAAAGGAGGCACCCCCATGGCCACGATCTACTACGACGACGACGCCGACCTCGGCCTGGTCCAGGGCCGCAAGGTCGCCGTGCTCGGCTACGGCTCCCAGGGCCACGCGCACGCGCTGTCGCTGAAGGACTCCGGCTGCGAGGTCCGCGTCGGCCTGCAGGAGGGCTCCCGCAGCCGCGCGGGCGCCGAGGCCGCCGGCCTGACCGTGACCAGCCCGGCCGAGGCGTCCGACTGGGCCGACCTGATCATGGTGCTGGTGCCCGACACCGTCCAGCGCCACCTGTACGCCACCGACATCGCCCCGCACCTGCGCCCGGGCGACGCGCTGTTCTTCGCCCACGGCTTCAACGTCCACTTCGGCTACATCAGGCCGCCCGACACCGTCGACGTGGCGATGGTCGCCCCCAAGGGCCCCGGCCACCTGGTCCGGCGCCAGTTCGAGAGCGGCGAGGGCACCCCGGTCCTGGTCGCGGTCGCCCAGGACGCCACCGGCAAGGCCTGGGACCTGGCCAAGTCCTACGCGCGGGGGATCGGCGGCACCCGCGCCGGCGCGCTGGTCACCACCTTCCAGGAGGAGACCGAGACCGACCTGTTCGGCGAGCAGGCGGTGCTGTGCGGCGGGGCGACCGCGCTGGTCCAGGCCGGCTTCGAGACCCTGGTGGAGGCCGGCTACCAGCCGGAGGTCGCCTACTTCGAGTGCCTCCACGAGCTGAAGCTGATCGTCGACCTGCTCTACGAGGGCGGCCTGGCCGGCATGCGCTACTCGGTGTCCGACACGGCCGAGTACGGCGACTACACCCGCGGGCCGCGGGTGGTCGGGCCGGAGTCGCGGGCCGCCATGGCGCGCATCCTCGCCGACGTCCAGTCCGGCGCGTTCGCCCGCGAATGGATCGCCGAGGACGACCAGGGCCGGCCGAACTTCCTGCGCATGCGCCAGGCCGGCGCCAACCACCCGATCGAGCGGACCGGGCGGCCGCTGCGCGAGATGATGTCCTGGTTGAGGGGAAAGGGCTAGGCTCCTGTCCATGGCCCGCATCCTGATCGCCGAGCCGCTGGCCGACGCCGGCGTGGAGCTGCTGCGCGCCCGCCACCAGGTGGACGCGCGCGCCAGCACGACCAGGGAGGAGCTGCTGGCCGCCGTGGCCGGCGCCGACGCCCTGATCGTCCGCTCCGCCACCCGGGTCGACACCGAGGTGCTGGAGGCCGGGCGCGCCCTCAAGGTGGTCGGGCGGGCCGGCATCGGGCTCGACAACGTCGACGTGGCCGCCGCCACCCGGCTCGGGATCATGGTGGTCAACGCGCCGCAGTCCAACGTGATCTCGGCGGCCGAGCACACCGTCGCCCTGGTGCTCGCCCAGGCCCGCAACGTCCCCCGGGCCGACGCCGCCCTGCGCCAGGGCCGCTGGGAGCGGACCCGCTTCCAGGGGGCGGAGCTGTACGGCAAGACCCTCGGGATCGTCGGGCTGGGCCGGGTCGGCGCGCTGGTCGCCGAGCGGCTCAAGGCGTTCGGCATGCGGCTGCTCGCCTACGACCCCTACGTCAGCCGCGAGCGGGCCGGGCAGATGGGCGTGGAGCTGGCCAGCCTCGCCGACGTGCTGGCGCGGGCCGACGTGGTCACCGTCCACCTGCCGAAGACCGCGGAGACGACCGGCCTGATCGGCTCCTCCGAGCTGGCCGCGATGAAGCCCGGGGCGCGGCTGGTCAACACCGCGCGGGGCGGGATCGTCGACGAGGCCGCCCTGGCCAAGGCGGTCGAGTCCGGCCAGCTGGCCGGCGCGGCCCTGGACGTGTTCGCCGAGGAGCCGACCACCGCCAGCCCGCTGTTCGAGCTGGAGCAGGTGGTGGTCACCCCGCACCTGGGCGCCTCCACCGCCGAGGCCCAGGACAAGGCCGGCATCACCATCGCCGAGCAGCTGCTGCTGGCCCTCGACGGCCAGTTCGTGCCCAACGCGGTCAACGTCGCCGCCGGGCCGGTGCCCGACGCGCTGGCGCCGTTCCTGCCCCTGGCCGAGAAGCTCGGCCGGCTCTACACCGCCCTGGCCGGCGGCGGCGCCGGCGCTCGCGCCAACGTCGTGGACGGCGGCCGCCTGCACCTGGACTACGTCGGCGCCCTCGCCGACCAGGACACCCGGGTGCTCACCCTGGCGGCGCTCAAGGGCGTGTTCAGCCCGGTCTGCAGCGAGCCGGTCACCTACGTGAACGCGCCGCTGCTGGCGTCCGAGCGCGGCATCTCCACCAGCGAGACCAAGACCCGCGCCAGCCACGACTGGGTCAACCTGCTGGTGCTGTCCGGGGAGGGCTCGCGCGGCCAGGTCGGCGTCGCCGGCACGGTGGTGGGCCCGCGCGACGCCGAGCGGCTGGTCGCGGTCAACGGCATCGACGTGGACATGGCGATCGCCGACCACATGGCGTTCCTGTTCTACGAGGACCGTCCCGGCGTCATCGGGACGGTCGGCAGCATCCTCGGCAAGGCCGGGGTCAACATCGCCAGCATGCAGGTCGGCCGGCGCAAGCAGGGCGGGGAGGCCCTGATGGCGCTGGCCGTCGACGCCGGGATACCCCCGGGCGTGCTGGACCGGGTGGAGCGGGAGATCGGCGCGCACGACAGCGCCTTCATCCACCTCCACGAGTCGGGGGCGGGCGCATGAACCGGACGACCTCCGGGACGCCGCGCGTCCTGATCCTTCGCTGCCGTGGGGCGGCGCCGTGCCGGCCGCCCCGCGGAGGGCAAGCACGGCGCGAAGGAGCGGGAAGCCGAGCGGAACCGAAGGAGGTCGTCGGCCGTGGCCGACCAGATCATCATCTTCGACACCACCCTGCGTGACGGCGAGCAGGCCCCCGGGATCAACCTCAACGCGGGCGCCAAGGTCGAGATCGCCGAGCAGCTTGCCCGGCTGGGTGTCGACGTCATCGAGGCCGGCTTCCCGCAGGCCTCGCCGGGCGACTTCGCGGCCGTCCGCGCGGTCGCCGAGCGGATCGAGGGGGCGACTGTGGCCGCCCTCGCCCGCACCGCGCCCGGCGACGTCGACCGGGCCGCCGAGGCGCTGGCGCCGGCGCGGCGCAGCCGCCTGCACACCTTCATCGCCACCAGCGCCATCCACATGCGCCACAAGCTGCGGATGACCCCCGCCGAGGTGCTCGCCGCCGCCGAGGGCGCGGTCGCCAGGGCCAAGGGCTACACCGACGACGTCGAGTTCTCCGCCGAGGACGCCACCCGCTCCGACCCGGAGTTCCTCAAGCAGGTCTACGCCGCGGCGATCGCCGCCGGCGCGACCACCTGCAACGTGCCCGACACGGTCGGCTACATGCTGCCGGACGCCTTCGCCGAGCTGGTCGCCTGGCTGCGGTCGGAGGTGCCCGGCGCGGAGCGCGCCACCTGGAGCGTCCACTGCCACGACGACCTGGGCGTCTCGGTCGCCTCGTCGGTGGCGGCGGTGCAGGCCGGCGCCCGCCAGGTCGAGGTGGCCGTCAACGGCATCGGCGAGCGGGCCGGCAACTGCTCGATGGAGGAGGTGGTGATGGCGCTGCGCACCCACCAGCCCTCCCTCGGTTTCACCACCGGCGTGGACACCCGCGAGATCGCCCGCACCTCCCGGCTGGTCAGCCTGCTGACCGGCTACCAGGTGCAGCCCAACAAGGCGATCGTCGGCGCCAACGCGTTCGCCCACGAGTCCGGCATCCACCAGCACGGCGTGCTGATGGAGCGGACCACCTACGAGCACATGGACCCGGTGGAGCTGGGCTTCGAGGGGTCGCGGATCGTGCTCGGGAAGCACTCCGGGCGCCACGCGGTGGCCGACGCGCTGAGCCGGCTCGGCTTCAAGCTGGACCGCGACGCGCTGGACCGCGCCTTCGACCGCTTCAAGCAGCTCGCCGACCGCAAGCCGCGTATCACCGACGTCGACCTGGAGGCCCTGGTCGCCGGCGAGGTGCTGGCCGAGGGCGAGGCCTGGCGGCTGGTCGGCCTGCAGGTGGCCGGCGGCACGGTGATGTCGCCGACCGCCACCGTGCGGCTCAGCCACGACCACACGGTGGTGGAGGAGTCGGCCATCGGCGACGGCATGGTCGACGCCGCCTGCGCCGCCATCGCCCGCGCCGTTGGCGTGGACGCGCGGCTGGTCGAGTTCCACGTCTCGGCGGTGACCGGCGGCAGCGACGCGCTCGGGGACGTGACCGTCCAGGTCGAGCTGGACGGCATGCGAGTAACCGGGCGCGGCGTGGCCACCGACGTGGTCGAGGCCTCGGCGCGCGCCTACCTGCAAGCCGTCAATCAGTTGGTGAGCACGAAAGCACGTGCGGAAACGCAAGAGGTGCCAGCATGACCCGTCAGCCAGTGACCGCCCAACGGCCGCACAACGAGGAGGCCCACGCCGCCATGGCCCGCGTGTTCGGGGTCGACGTCGAACCCGGCGAGTCCCCGCCCTGGGAGGCCAGCGCCCCCGAGCCGTCCGCCGACGCCGAGCGCCGCGCCGCGCTCGGCCGCGTCTTCGGCACGGAGGCCTAGTGGGCACCCTCTACACCGTCGCCAGCGTGCCCGGCGACGGCATCGGGCCCGAGGTCGTGGCCGAGGCGCGCAGGGCGGTCGACGCGGCCGCCGACCGGTTCGGCTTCGGCGTCGACTGGGTCGACCACGACCTCGGGGCCGACCGCGTCCTGCGCACCGGCGAGGCGCTGCCGGACGCGGTATTGGAGGAGCTGCGGGCGACCGACGGGATCCTGCTCGGCGCCGTCGGCCGCCCCGACGTGCCCCCCGGGGTGCTGGAGCGGGGCGTGCTGCTGCGCCTGCGCTTCGAGCTCGACCTCTACGTGAACCTGAGGCCCGTGAAGCTCTACCCGGGGGTGCGGTCGCCGCTGGCCGGCGTCGGCCCGGACGACCTCGACCTGGAGGTCGTCCGCGAGAACACCGAGGGCGCCTACGTCGGCGCCGGCGGCAGCGCCCACCGCGGCGGGCCGCATGAGGTGGCCACCGAGACCTCCATCGAGACCCGCGCGGGGGTGGAGCGCTGCGTGCGCTACGCGGCGGCCAGGGCCGCCCGCCGCGGCGGCAGGCTCACCCTGGTCCACAAGACCAACGTGCTGGTCCACGCCGGCGACCTGTGGGCCCGCACCGCCCGGCAGGTCGCCGCCGAGACCGGCGTGCAGCTCGACTACCTCCACGCCGACGCCGCCTGCCTGCACCTGCTGCAGGACCCGCGCCGCTTCGACGTGGTCGTCACCGACAACCTCTTCGGGGACATCCTGACCGACCTGGGCGCGGCGGTCGCCGGCGGCCTGGGCACGGCGGCCAGCGCCAACCTCAACCCCGAGACCGGCGCCGGCCTGTTCGAGCCGGTCCACGGCTCCGCCCCCGACATCGCCGGCAGCGGCCGCGCCAACCCGGTCGCCGCCGTGCTGTCGTCCGCCCTGCTCCTGGACCACCTCGGCCAGCCGGAGGCGGCCGCCGCGGTCGAGGTAGCCGCCGTGGCGGCCCTGCAAGGGGCTGCGGGACAATCGACCCGACAGCTAGGGGACCGGATCGCCACCGCCGTGGCGGGGGGCGCGTCCCCATCCGCGAGGAGGTAGGCAACGATGCCGATCCAGCCGACCAGCAAGATCTGGATGGACGGGGAGTACGTCGACTGGGACGAGGCGCGGGTCCACGTGCTGACCCCGTCCCTGCACTACGGCTGGGGCGTGTTCGAGGGCATCCGCGCCTACGAGACCCCCCGCGGCTCGGCGGTGTTCCGCCTGACCGACCACATGCAGCGGCTGTTCCGCAGCGCCAAGATCTACCACATGGAGCCGCCGGTCTCGCTGGAGGGCGCCGTCAAGGTGACCAAGGACCTGGTGGTCATGAACGGCGTGCCGACCTGCTACATCCGGCCGATCGTCTACCTCGGCTTCGGCGAGATGGGCCTCAACCCGCTGAACGGCGACGTCCGCATGGCGATCGCCGCCTGGCCGTGGGGCGCCTACCTGGGCGAGGAGGCGTTCGAGACCGGCGTGCGGGTCAAGGTCAGCTCCTGGCGGCGGCTGGACCCCAACATCATCCCGCCGGCCGCCAAGGCCACCGGCCAGTACCTGAACAGCTCCCTGGCCAAGGCGGAGGCGGTCAACGCCGGCTACGACGAGGGCGTGCTGCTGAACGCCAACGGCTTCGTCACCGACGGCTCCGGCGAGAACCTGTTCGTGGTCAGGGACGGCGCCCTGCTCACCCCGCCGCTTGCCGCCGGCTGCCTGGCCGGCATCACCCGGGCCAGCATCATGCGCATCGCCGCCGACCAGGGCATCCCGGTCCACGAGACCGACCTGGTCCGCACCGACCTGTACCTGGCCGACGAGGCCTTCTTCACCGGCACGGCCGCCGAGGTCGTGCCCATCCGGGAGGTGGACGACCGGGTCCTCGGCGACCCGGGCCCGATTACCCGCCGGGTGCAGGAGGTGTTCGTGGCCGCCACCCGCGGCCGGGACGAGCGCTACCGCGACTGGCTGGAGCACGTCAGCTAGCCTCCCACCTCCCGCACCTCCCTCCCACCGCCCGCCATCTCCTCGGAGGGAGCGTTCCCTTGACGTCCACCAACGACCGCGTAGAGACCTACGACACCACCTTGCGTGACGGCGCCCAGCAGGTGGGCCTGCAGTTCACCGTCGCCGACAAGCTCAGGGTCACCGAGCTGTTGGACGACCTCGGCGTCGACGTCGTCGAGGGCGGCTGGCCCGGGTCCAACCCCAAGGACGCCGAGTACTTCGCCCGCGCCCGCGACCTGCCGCTGCGCCACGCCCGGCTGGCCGCCTTCGGGGCGACCAGGCGGGCCGGCAGGGCCGCCGACGGCGACCCGAACCTGCAGGCGCTGCTGGACTCCGGCGCGCCGGTGGTCACCCTGGTCGGCAAGGCCTGGACCCTGCACGTGACCGAGGCGCTGCGCACCAGCTACGACGAGAACCTGGCGATGGTGGCCGACTCGGTCGCCCACCTGCGCGCCGCCGGCCGCCGCGTCGCCTTCGATGCCGAGCACTTCTTCGACGGCTGGGCCGCCGACCAGGGCTACGCGATGGCGGTGGTGGAGGCCGCGGCCGCCGCCGGCGCCGGCACGGTGGTGCTGTGCGACACCAACGGCGGTACCCTGCCGTCCACCGTCGCCCGGGTGGTCGTCGAGGCCGTCCGGCGCCTGCCCGGGGTGCGCGTCGGCGTCCACTTCCACGACGACGCCGCCTGCGCGGTGGCCAACTCGCTGGTCGCGGTCGGCGCCGGCGCCCGCCACGTGCAGGGCGCCGCCAACGGCTACGGCGAGCGCTGCGGCAACGCCGACCTGTTCGCCGTGGTCGCGGGCCTGGAGCTGAAGGAGGGGCGCGAGCTGCTGCCGCCGGGGCGGCTGGCGGCGCTGACCGCCACCGCCCACGCCATCGCCGAGCTGGCCAACCTGCCGCCCGACCACCGCCAGCCGTACGTCGGCTCGGCCGCGTTCGCCACCAAGGCCGGCCTGCACGCCTCGGCGATCGCCCGCCGGCCCGACGCCTACAGCCACGTCGACCCGGCCCGCATCGGCAACCGGGCGCAGGTGCTGGTGTCCGAGCTGGCCGGCCGCTCCAACGTGCTCGCCAAGGCGGGGGAGCTCGGCCTGGACCTGGACGCCGACCCCGCCCTCGGCGCGCGCGTGCTCGACCGGGTCAAGGAGCTGGAGTACCGCGGCTACGCCTTCGAGGCCGCCGACGCCTCCTTCGAGCTGCTGGTCCGCCGCGAGGCCGGCAAGCTGGAGCGCGCCTTCGAGCTGGAGGGCTACCGGGTGATCGTGGAGCGCAGGCCGGACGGCAGCGACATCTCGGAGGCCACCGTCCGGCTGCGCCTGCCCGACCAGGAGGGCGGCGAGCGGGTGGTGGCGGTCGGGGAGGGGGTCGGCCCGGTCCACGCGCTCGACCAGGCGCTGCGCCGAGCCCTCGCCGACCGCCACCCGGAGCTGGCCGCCATCCGGCTGGTCGACTACAAGGTCCGCATCCTCGACGGCCGCGCCGGCACCCGCGCGGTCACCCGGGTGCTGGTCACCTCCGCGGACGGCGACGGCGAGTGGACCACGGTCGGGGTCTCCGACGACGTCGTCACCGCCTCCTGGGAGGCGCTCGCCGACGGCCTGCAGTTCGGCCTCGACCGCGCCGCCCGCGCCGCCCCGGTCGCCACCACCGTGGGGTCGTAGCTA
>DASQWY010000627.1:0-2359 GCA_035640005.1 Actinomycetes bacterium | reverse complement strand
TGGCCCGCACCGACGCCAACATGGTCTTTCAGCTGGTCGCGCGCCGGTATGAGCGCGGCAGCATCCTGGCGACCTCCAACAAGGCCTTCAGCGAGTGGGGCCAGGTCTTCGGCGACGACGTGCTCGCCTCAGCGATCCTGGACCGGCTGCTGCACCACTGCGACGTCATCTCCATCAACGGCCCCAGCTACCGGCTCAAGGACCGCCTCAAGCCTTCGAACGGGGGTAGTGCCCTGGAATGATCCTGCCTGCCCTGCTACCGACATATGAGCCCGTACCACAAACGACATCAGCTCTTGACCCCGGACACCTGGTGTTCCGCAGCGCCCGCGGTAAGCACTTGGCCCGCAGCAGCTTCCGCCGGCTGGTGTGGCTGCCCGCCGTTCGCCAGGTCGGCCTGGACGGGCTGCGCGTCCCCGACCTACGGCACACCGCCGCGACCCTCGCCGCGGCCACGGGCGCGACCACCAAGGAGCCGATGGAGCGCATGGGCACACCTCACCGGGCGTGGCGCTGCGCTACCAGCACGTCATGGCCGACCGGCAGGCCGCCCTCGCCGCCGCCCTCGACGACCTAGCTCGTGACGCCACGACCGCGGCGCAAGCCGAACCCGGAGGGCACGTGGGGGCACGACCGATGCCGCCGAGGCGGGGGAGAGCGGCCGAGACCCGCGCTGAGCTGGGCGAACAGTGGGAGCGGGTGACGGGAGTCGAACCCGCGTCACGAGCTTGGAAGGCTCAGCCCACGGGGAGAGTGGTCCTGCTGGAAGGCGGAACGGCGAGGTCAGGGCCGATCGCCGTGAGCCCTGGTTGACCGCTGGTGACCGCGTGTAACCGTTGGCTAGCGCACGCCGAGGGCACGGTCAGTTGCCTCGCTATCCGCTGCTGCTGGCCTCTCTAGCCTTCGCAGGGACGCCGCGCCGACCAGAGATACGACGTGGCCCCGAGCTTCGCTCGGGGCCACGCGGAGCGGCGTTGCTCTGGGCCTGCCCCCCAGCAGGCCCACATCCTCGGCCCTCGTCCGGCGAAGGGCCGGTCCATGGTTGCTGCCCTCGGCCTGGAGCCGGCAAACGCCGCATCGGGCTGGTAGGTACAAGTACCCACCTTCGGTGTCGGCTCCGCTGGGCGCGGGTCCTCCCGACGCGATCGCAAGCAGGCAGAGGAGGTCGAGATGTCGGTGGTGAGCTTGGCCCTGGCCGTGACCGCCGTACCGCTGGTTGTCTTGATGTTCGCCTACCTGCTCGCCCGCACGTTCCTGCTGGTCGGCCCGCCTGGCGCCCATCGGCACCGGCGACCGATGGGGCGGCACCTCTAGCCCGCGCCGCCGCCGTCGGCAGCGGCCGCGTGAGGTCCACCGGCTGGCCTGCTGCACGACGTGTCGCTCCGCGGCGCCGAGCCGTGGCGTGGGGCTTGCCAGCGGGGGGTGCGCTGCCCACGATGGGACCGTGGACCTGTCCTCGGGATGCTGAGGAGCACCTGGCGTGGCCCTGAAGAAGCAAGTGACCCCGAAACGCTGGCGCTCCAAGGAAGCCAAGGAGATCGTCGCGGCCGTGCGGCGGGCAGGTGGGCAGGTGGAGCGCACCGCGAGCGGGCACCTGAAGGTGATCGGGCCGGCCGGGTCCGCCATCGTCGCCTCAGCTCCTAACGCCGGCCGTACCGGTGGGCGCGCCGTCCACAACACCCTGGCCACGATCAGGAGCAAGACCGGGCTGGAGGTGTGAACGCTCGGCCGGGGCCCCACCCGGATGCTTGATCGTCAAGCCTCGGAACCGATGCCTTAAGGGAGCCTTCCGGGTGGTCGCCTGAGGTGCGGGGACCGGCAGGACGGAGCTGTCTAGCTGGGCGTTCGTTTACCGCTGTTGTCCCTTACTGACCGGGCGTTGCTGATCGTCTGCGGGCCACGCGCGGGCCCTCCCGGGGTGCGTACGACCAGCGCCGCCTCGACGTGGTGGACCAGGACGCTGGTGTCGGAGTCCTTGACCTCCGTGACCCGCCGCGTGGTCACCTCGGCGCGCGCTGAGGCTGGCGGGCGCCTACCAGTGAGCCAATGCGCCAGCGATCGTGCCAGGCCGAGCGCGGCCGCCCGCGCCCGCGGGCTGCGCAGGACCTCCACCAGCAGCAGCCCAGCCACCTCGCCGGCGGGCCTGGCGACGGCGGCGAGGGCGGTCCTGCGCCGCGCCGTGGCCGGTGTGGTGGATCTGGCCAGCTCGAGGGCACCGCCCCCGGTGGGATCTGCCCTGTCCACCATCGGTTCCTCCTCCCGACGGCGGCATTGTAGGGCGTCCGGGCCACGAGCCTGGAAGGCACGGCCGTGGAAAGCCGCTCCTGCTCCGACGCCGAACGGTAAGGACCGACCTCAA
>DASQWY010000626.1:0-12605 GCA_035640005.1 Actinomycetes bacterium | reverse complement strand
GGGGGGTGCCGTCGGGCAGCCGCACGCCGTAGTAGAGGGCCTTGCCCGAGATCGAGAAGGTCAGCGGCCCCAGCCGGGTTGGGCGCTCCGCGCCGGTGAGCCGGACGGCGCCGGTGCCGTCGCTGGTGGACAGCCAGATCTCGGCGGCGGTGCCGTGGTCGACCGCGAAGGCGAGGGTGCGGCCCGACGGGTGGCTGGCGACCGAGCGGTAGGAGGCGCCGCGCAGCGGGGTGAGCTCGCGCAGCCCGACCGAGCCGAGGTCGGCCGACTCCAGGTTCAGCCCGCCCGGCGGCACGAAGGCGATGCCGTCGCCGCCCGCGCCGATCCACGCCAGCGACACCGGCACGATCGACAGCGGCGGCCGGTTGATCGGCACGCCGACCCCGCGGACCTCCAGGCCGCCGAGCACCACCCGGTCGCCCCGCGGGCCCCACAGGAACGGCCCCGGGCTGGCCACCTCGAACAGGCACCACACCCGGCGGCCGTCGGCGGAGGCCGCCCAGGCGCGGCCGCCGGCCGCGAACGCGATCGGCGCGGCGGCGGGGGAGGGGGAGGCGTCCGGGCAGCCGGCGGGCAGCTCCGGAAGGGACGACTGGTTCGCGTTGGTCGTCCGGGGTGCGCCGTTCGAGTGCGAGATCGCGGAGGAGCAGGCCACGCCCAGCAGCGCCAAGGCAGCCAGGCAGGCGACCGTGGGGCCGCGCCGGACCACGCGCATGGCACGGCGGCTACCCCATCGCGACCAACCGTGCACCACCCCCGCATGATCCCATCATCACGGCACGACCGCGAAGTGGCGCGGCACCGGACGGCCCGGCAGGGCGGCGTAGCATGCCCGCATGGACGCGGACCGCCTGCGCAGCGCGGTCGACTGGCGGGCCGACCGACTCGAGGTGATCGACCAGACCCTGCTGCCCGAACGGCTCGAGGTGCGCACGCTGTCGACCGTCGCCGAGGTGGTCGACGCGCTCCGCCGGCTGGTCGTCCGGGGAGCGCCGGCGATCGGGGTCTGCGCCGCCTTCGGCGTGGTGCTCGGGCTGGACGAGGCCGGCGCGACCGGCACGGCCGGCGCGCTGGCCGCCGTCGAGCGGGCCGCGGCGGCGCTGACGGCGGCGCGGCCCACCGCCGCCAACCTCGGCTGGGCGGTGCGGCGGGTGGCCGGGGCGGCCGCGGCCGGTCGCGACCCTGCCGGGATCCGCCGCCTCGCCCTGCGGGAGGCGCTGGCGATCCTGGAGGAGGACCGGGCCGCCTGCCGGCGCATGGGGGAGGCGGGCAGGGAGGAGCTGCGCGGCCGGCGCCGGCTGCTCACCCACTGCAACACCGGGCGGCTGGCGACCGCCGGCCTCGGCACCGCCCTGGCGGTGGTGTACGCCAAGGCCGCCGCCGGCGAGCGGGTCGAGGTGCTGGCCTCGGAGACGCGGCCGCTGCTGCAGGGGGCCAGGCTGACCGCCTGGGAGCTGGCCGCCGCCGGCATCCCGGTCACCGTGGTCGCGGACGCGGCCGCCGGCGCGGCCATGGCCGGCGGCCTGGTGGACGCCGTGCTGGTCGGCTGCGACCGGGTCGCCCGCAACGGCGACGCCGCCAACAAGATCGGCACCTACCAGCTGGCCGTGCTGGCCCGCGCCAACCGCATCCCCTTCTACGTGGTGGGGCCGCTGTCCACCTTCGACCCCGGCACCGGCGACGGCGGCGGCATCGTCATCGAGCAGCGGCCGGCCGCCGAGGTCCGCCGCCTGGCCGGCGCCCAGGTCACCCCGGAGGCGGCGGCGGTCTGGAACCCGGCGTTCGACGTCACCCCCGCCGGGCTGATCACCGCGTTCGTCACCGACGCCGGCGTGCTGCGCCCGCCCTACCGCCAGTCGATCGCGGCCGCCCTCGGCCTGGCCGGTTAGCGCCGGCGCACGCGCACCGAGCCGGCCCCGGACCTGGCCCGGATCGACCGGGAGGCGGCGGGGTCGGCGGCGACGCCCACGTCGGTGCGGCCCGCGCCGCTGGAGGCCTCCACCCGGTAGGGCCCGCCGGGCACGAACACGTCGACGCTGCCGGCGCTGCTGCGCGCCTCGACCTGCTCGGGCGGCTCGGCGAAGTCCAGCCGCACCCCGCCCGCGCTGGAGACCGCCTCGACCTGGCGGGAGCGCAGGTCCAGGCCTTCCACGCCGCCGGCGCTGGTCACCAGCCGCAGCCGCCCGCCGGCGCCGCTGACGGTCAGCCGGCCGGCGCTGGTGCGCAGGTCCAGCGCGCCGTCCACCCCGCCGACCCAGATGCTGCCGGCGCCGGTGCTGGCCCGCACCTCGGTCCCGGGCGGCACCTCCAGCTCGTACTCGACCAGCCCCTGGACCAGCGGGGCGCGCGGCCGGCGCACAACGATCCGCAGGACCGCGTCGTCGACCGTCTCGGTCGCCTCCGGCCGGCCCACCGACCAGCGGGTGGTGCGGACCACCCGGACCCCGTCGCCGCTGGCCGCCGCCACCCGCACGCCGCCGGCCGGCAGGTCGACCTCGACGCGCCCGACCGGCTCGGCGACCGTGTGGCTGTGCACCTCGGTCCGCTGGGCGAGCAGCAGGGCGCCGGCGGCCAGCAGCGCCACGGCGGCCACCACCAGGATCCACACGAGCATCGGCATCACCCTCAGGCGGCGGGCGGGTGGGCGCGGAGCCAGGCGGCCGCCACCGACGCCGGGGCCAGCTCGTCGACCTCGACCTGACGGTTCAGCCCGATCAGCGCCGGCGTGGTCAGCGGCGCGGTGACCGAGTCGAGCAGGCGGACCAGCCGGGGCCCGTAGGCGTCCAGGACCTGCCTGCGCACCACCGGCACGAGGTTGTCGGCCGGCTGCAGCCGCCGGTCGTCGGCCAGCTGCAGCAGCTCGCGGGTCGCCAGGTTCGCGTCGGTGGTGTCGATCATGCCGACGTCGATCTCGCCCTCCTCCAGGGCGGTGGCGGTGACCGTCCGCGTCGGCATCGGCTCGAAGCGCTCAAAGTGGAGCCCGTAGGTCCGCTCCAGGCCCTGCAGGCACAGCGGCCGCTCCGGGCACTCGGGCGGCCCGCCGAGCGCGAACCTGCCGGCCACCCGGCCCAGGTCGCTCACCCGCCGCAGCCGGTAGGTCCGCGCCGTCTGGGCGGTCACCACGAAGCCGTTGCGGTCCTGGGCCGGCGCGTAGGCCAGCACGCTCACCCCGCGCGGGCCGAACGCCTGCTCCAGCCGCGCGTGCGTCTGCCGCGGGTCGGCGCTGGCCGCCAGCGCCAGGTCGCCGAGGAAGTCCAGCGCCGAGCCCATGTACTCCGGCACCAGGTCGACCTTGCCCTGCTCAAGGGCGGGCTCCACGATCTCGCGGCTGCCGAGCCGGCTGATCACCTCGACGGGGTAGCCGCCGCCGCGCAGCGCCTGGCCGTACAGCTCTGCCAGGGTCTCGCTCTCGGGAAAGTCGAACGAGGCGACGGTGATGGTCGGCCGCCGCGGGTCCTCAGCTCGCGGCGCCGTCGACCGGCCGGTGCAGCCGGCCAGCGCGGCGACCAGCCCGAGGGCGGCGGCCAGGACCGCCCGTGGCGGCAAGGCTCGGGGCATCCGCGAACTCCTGTTCCGGTGCCTTTGGGTCAGGTTACACTGGCCGTCGAGCCGCACCTGACGGCAGGAGCTGCTGTGGAACCGAGCTTGCGGCAGGCCCCACTCGCCGTCGGCGAGGCCGGCCGGACCAGGCCGCTGCGCATCGACCGCTCCGGTCGGCACCGGCGCCCCTCCGGCGAGGCGCCCCCGCTGCCACGCACCCTCGACGTCACCGGCCGCTCCTGGCTGGCGGCGACCGTGGCGGTGCTGCTGGCGTGGATGCTGGCGCTGGCCTGGCAGCGGGCCAACATCTACCCGCTGATCCTCGACCAGACCATCCTCGGCTGGGCGGCGTCGCTGCGCACGCCGGTGCTCACCGACGTGATGCACGGGCTGCACGCGCTCGGCTCGCTGTGGACGCTGCGGCTGCTGTTCTGGCCGACGGTGGTGGTGCTGCTGGCCTTCCGCCGCTGGCGGCACCTGTTCGTGTTCCTCGGCGAGGTCCTGGTGGTGATCGCGTTCACCTCGCTGGTGGGCTGGGCGATCCTGCGGCCGCGCCCCCTCGGGATCGAGATCCTCGGCGACTGGAGCGGCCCGGCGCACCCCTCGCGGCCGGTGGCGGTGCTGGCCGCCACCCTGGTCGGCATGCTGTACGCGCTGCTGCCGCAGGGCCGGCTGCGGCAGGCCGGCAAGCCGCTGGCCGCCGCCGCGGTCCTGCTGCTGATGGTGGCCCAGGTCTACCTGGCGGTGGAGTCGCCCACCGACGGGTTCGTCGGCGCGGTGATCGGCGTGACCTTCGCGCTGGTCGCCTTCCGGATGTTCGCGCCCTACGAGGTCTTCCCGGTCGGCTACCGCCGCGGCAACGCCGCCCACCTGGACGTCGGCGGCCGCCGCGGCGAGGCCATCCGCCACGCGCTGGAGGACCAGCTCGGCGTGACCGTGCTGGAGTGCAAGCCGTTCGGGCTGTCCGGCTCGGCCGGCTCCACCCCGCTGCGGGTGCGCGTCAAGGGCGACCCGGACACGGTGCTGTTCGCCAAGCTGTACGCGCGCGGCCACCTGCGGGCCGACCGCTGGTACAAGCTGGGCCGCACGCTGCTGTACGGGCGGCTCGAGGACGAGAAGCCGTTCAACACCGTCCGCCGCCTGGTGCAGCAGGAGGACTACGCGCTGCGGCTGATGTACGGCGCGGGCGTGCGCAGCCCGGAGCCGTTCGGCGTGATCGAGATCACCCCCGAGCGCGAGTACCTGGTCGTCACCGAGTTCTTCGAGGGCGCCAGGGAGATCGGCGAGGTCGACATCGACGACGCGCTGGTCGACGACGGCCTGCGCATCATCCACCGGCTGTGGGAGGCGGGCCTGGCCCACCGCGACATCAAGCCGGCCAACCTGCTGGTCCGCGACGGCAAGGTGCACGTGATCGACGTCGCCTTCGTCGAGGTGCGGCCGAGCCCGTGGCGCCAGGCGGTCGACCTGGCCAACATGATGCTGGTGCTGGGCCTGCGCGCCGGGCCGGAGCGCGTCTACCGGCGGGCCTGCCTGCAGTTCTCCCAGGAGGAGATCACCGAGGCGTTCGCGGCCACCTACGGGATCACCATGCCGTCGCAGATCCGCCGCATGATGAAGACCGAGGGCCGCGACCTGCACGCCGAGTTCCTGCACCAGCTGCCCGAGCGGCGGGCGCGGATCCCGATCCAGCGCTGGACGCTGCGGCGGCTGGGGCTCACCGCGGCGGTGGCGTTCGGCGGCCTGCTGGCGGTGGTGTTCGCCTTCCAGAACCTGCAGATGGCCGGCCTGCTGTGAAACGGCTGCCGCTGGCCGCCGTCGCGGTGCTGCTGCTGGCCGGCTGCTCGTCGCTGTCGCCCCACGAGTTCGGCCAGCGCCACTCGCCGGCCTGCGAGTTCCAGGGCCAGGCGGGCACGCCGATCGTGCTGCTGGAGGCGCAGGCGGTGCCGAGCGCCTCGCTGCTGCCGTGCGTCAAGCTGCTGCCGTCCGGCTGGAGCCTGAGCGACCCCGGCATCTCCCTGCGCAACGGCGAGGCCAGCTTCATGCTCGACTCCGACCGCGCCGGCCCGCACGCGGTCACGGTGGTGCTGCGGTCCGGCTGCGACACCAGCGGCGCCACCCGGGTGCCGTCCGACGAGTCCGACACCCACCGCTACCAGCGGGTCGACACCGTCCAGGCGACCCGCTTCACCGGCGCGCAGCTGTACCTGTTCCCCGGCGGCTGCGTCACCTACCGGTACGACTTCGGCCAGGGTGCCCGGGCCGGGCCGATCAGCGAGGTCACCCAGGCGCTCGGCTTCGTCAGCCGCGACCAGCTGCGCAAGCAGGTGCTCGACTACACCGGCGGCCGCTACCCGCTCGACCCGCCGGGGCAGGGAGGCTAGCCGGTGGCCGCCCCCCGGCCCGAGCCGCTGCTGCCGCGCCACCCGGGCGACGCGGTCCGGCTGGCCGCCGCGGTGGCCATCTTCGCCGCCAGCGCGGCGCTGGTCTACCTGCACCGCGACCGGGTCGGCGTGCTGGAGACCGACGTGTTCCGGCTGGTCAACGACCTGCCCGGCTGGCTGTACCCGGGCATGTGGGTGGTGATGCAGGCCGGCAACCTGGTCGGGGTCGGCGTCGCCGCCGGCCTGGCCGCGGCGGCCCGGCGCTACCGCCTGGCCGTCAACCTGGCGGTCGCCGGCACCGGCGTCTGGTTCCTGGCCAAGGCCGTCAAGCTCGCCGTCGCCCGCGGCCGCCCCAGCGCGCCCGGGCTGCTCACCCACGTCCACGTCCACGGCCCGGCCGCGGGCGGCCTCGGCTTCGTCTCGGGCCACGCGGCGGTGGCGGTCGCGCTGGCGTCGGTGGCCTCGCCGTACCTCGGCCGGCGGGCCCGGCGGCTGGCGTGGGCGGCCGCCGACGGGGTGTGCCTGTCGCGCATGTACGTCGGCGCCCACCTGCCGCTGGACGTGGTCGGCGGCGCCGCCCTCGGCTGGGCCGCCGGCGCGCTGGTGCACCTGCTGCTCGGCGCGCCCGGCGGGCGGCCCTCGCCGGCCAGGGCCGGCCGCGCGCTGGCCGAGCACGGCCTCGAGCCGCTGCGGGTGACGCCGCTCGGCGGCCGCGACGCGCGCCGCTCGGCCCGCTTCCAGGCCACCACCACCGGCGGGCGGGAGCTGTTCGTCAAGCTGATCCCCCGCGAACGGCGCGACGCGGACCTGCTGTACCGCGCCTGGCGGTGGCTGCTGCGCCGCGCGGTCGAGCCCGGACGCTCCGCCGCCGGCCCGCCCAGCGAGCAGGTCGAGCGGGAGGCCTACCTCGGCCTGCTGGCCGCCGCGGCCGGCGTCCGCACCCCGGCGGTGCTGCTGGCCGCCCCGTTCGGCAACGGCGCCGGCGTGCTGGTGCAGGAGTGGATCCCCGGCCGCTCGCTGGAGGAGACCCCGCCCGGCGAGGTCGACGAGCAGCGGCTGCGGGCGACCTGGCGGCAGGTCGCCCGGCTGCACGCCGCCGGCATCGCCCACGGCGACCTCACCCGCGCCAGCGTCGTGGTCGACGACCGCGGCGAGTCGTGGCTGGTCGACTTCGACCACGCCGAGGCGGCCGCCGGCGAGCGGCCGCGGCAGCGCGACGTGGCCGAGCTGCTGGTCTCGCTGGCGGCCCGGTTCGGGGTCGAGCCCGCCGCCGCCGCGGCCGCCGCGGAGCTCGGCGCGGACGCCGTCGACCTCGCCCTCGGCGCCGCCCGGCCGCGCGAGTTGACCCCGGCCGGCCGCCGCGAGCTGCACGCCCACCCCGGCCTGCTGCAGGCGCTGCGCGCCGCCGCCCGTCCCGCCGCCGGCGCCCCCACCCCCCACTAGACGCGAGGTCTTGCCCGGCACACGGCGGGGTACAGTGAACCCATGGCGCAGCCGCACGTGCTGGCGATCGTCCTTGCCGGGGGCGAGGGCAAGCGGCTGGCGCCGCTCACCGCCGACCGGGCCAAGCCGGCGGTGCCGTTCGGCGGCGACTACCGGTTGGTCGACTTCGCCCTGTCGAACCTGGTCAACGCCGGCTACCTGCGGATCGTGGTGCTCACCCAGTACAAGAGCCACAGCCTCGACCGGCACATCACCACCACCTGGCGGATGTCGCCGCTGCTCGGCAACTACGTGACCCCGGTGCCGGCGCAGATGCGGCGCGGGCCACGCTGGTACCAGGGCTCCTCCGACGCGATCTTCCAGAGCCTGAACCTGGTCCACGACGAGCGGCCGGAGTACGTGATCGTCTTCGGCGCCGACCACATCTACCGCATGGACCCGCGGCAGATGGTGGACCAGCACGTCGCCTCCGGCGCCGGCGTGACCGTCGCCGGCATCCGCGTGCCGATCGGCGAGGCCGACCAGTTCGGGATCATCGAGACCGCCGGGGACGGCCGCCGCATCCGCGCCTTCCGCGAGAAGCCGAAGGACCCGACCGGCCTGCCCGACGCCCCCGACCAGGTGTTCGCCTCCATGGGCAACTACGTCTTCACCACCGCCACCCTGGTGGAGGCGGTCACCCTGGACGCCGCCGACCAGCAGTCCAAGCACGACCTGGGCGGCAACATCATCCCCATGCTGGTCGAGCGCGGCACCGCCGAGGTCTACGACTTCGCCGACAACCAGGTGCCCGGCGCGGAGGACCGCGACCGCGGCTACTGGCGCGACGTCGGCACCCTGGACGCCTACTACGACGCGCACATGGACCTGATCTCGGTCCACCCGGTCTTCAACCTCTACAACCACCGCTGGCCGATCCTGACCTGGCACGAGCCGCTGCCGCCGGCGAAGTTCGTCCTCGACGAGCCCGGCCGCACCGGGCACGCGCTGGACTCGATGGTCTGCGCGGGCGTGGTCGTCTCCGGCGGGCTGGTGCGCCGGTCGATCCTGTCGCCCGGCGTGCGGGTCCACTCCCACGCCGAGGTCGAGGGCAGCGTGATCATGCACGGCGTCGACGTCGGCCGGCACGCGGTGGTCCGCAACGCCATCGTCGACAAGAACGTCCAGATCCCCGAGGGCGCCCGGATCGGCGTCGACCTCGACCGCGACCGCGAGCGCTTCGCCGTCTCCCAGGGCGGCATCGTGGTGATCAGCAAGGGCCAGAAGGTCGAAGCCTGACCCGAGAGGAGCGCCATGCCTCGCACCGCACCGCCGTTCCGCGCCGACCACGTCGGCAGCCTGCTGCGACCCCAGCGGCTGCTGCAGGCCCGCGAGGACCACGCCGCCGGCCGCGCCAGCGCCGAGCAGCTGCGCGCGGTCGAGGACGAGGCCATCCGCGAGGTGGTGGCGATGCAGCAGCAGGTGGGGCTGCAGACCACCACCGACGGCGAGTTCCGCCGCACCGCCTGGCACATGGACTACATCTACCAGCTGGGCGGCATCGGCAAGGCCGAGCAGAACCTGACCGTCAGGTTCTACAACGAGCAGGGGGAGCTGGAGTTCACCTCCGCCGCCCTCAAGGTCCACGACAAGGTCAGGCTGGACCACACCATCTTCGGCGACGCCTTCCAGTACCTGAAGCCGCTGGCCGACCAGGCGGGGCTGACCGCCAAGCTGACCATCCCCTCGCCGAACATGGTCCACTACCGCGGCGGCCGCGCCGCCATCGACCCGAACGTGTACCCCGACATCGAGGAGTTCTGGAGCGACCTGGCCGCCGCCTACGCCGAGCAGGTCCGCCGCGTCGGCGAGCTCGGCTGCCAGTATCTTCAGTTCGACGACACCAGCCTGGCCTACCTGAACGACCCGCGGCAGCGGGAGCTGATCGAGTCGCGCGGCGAGGACGCCACCCACCTGCACCTGCGCTACATCAAGCAGATCAACGCCGCCATCGCCAACAAGCCGGCCGGGATGACCGTCACCACCCACATGTGCCGCGGCAACTTCCGCTCCTCCTGGGCCGCCGCCGGCGGCTACGACTTCGTCGCCGAGGCGCTGTTCTCCCAGCTGGGGGTCGACGGGTTCTTCCTGGAGTACGACGACGAGCGTTCGGGGACCTTCGAGCCGCTGCGGTTCGTGCCCCCCGGCAAGCTGGTGGTGCTGGGCCTGGTGACCACCAAGCGCGGGGAGCTGGAATCCAAGGACGCCCTCAAGCGCAGGATCGAGGAGGCCAGCAAGTACGTGCCGCTGGAGCAGCTGTGCCTGTCGCCGCAGTGCGGCTTCTCCTCCACGGTGGAGGGCAACGTGCTCTCCTACGAGCAGCAGGCCGCCAAGCTGCGCCTGATCGTGGAGACCGCCGCCGAGGTCTGGGGCTGACCCGCGCCGCGGCTGACAACATCCTCATCCTCCAGGTCGGACGTCCCGGGGCCAGCCGAGCTCCGGCGCGTAGAAGCGGTCGACCTCGCCTCGCTCCCGCCTTGATGTCGGCGCGCATGGCCTCGCCTCCTTCGCTGGGAACTAGAACCCGCCGCCGCGCCGCAGGTGCGCGGGTCGGCCGTCGGGGTCGATCGCCACCCTGTACAGGGGCGGCACCCAGCGGGCCTTGAGCGCCGGCGCCAGCGGCACCTGATGGGCAAGGACGCGGCCGGGCGGGCGCGGGCCCTCCCTGCCGCCCTGCTACCAGGCCTGCAGCCGCTCGGCGGTCGCCTGCCAGACCTGGAAGCCGCCGGCCGGGTCCAGCAGGTCGGCGTCGTCGCCCTGCCCGCGGCCCAGGTGCTCGCGCCACAGCCGCAACCGCAGCTCCCGGGCGAACACGCGGGCCCGGTCCCCCAACCCTCCCGGGTCGGTCGGGTCGCGGGGGTCTGGGCACTGGTCGACCACGGCGCAGGCGACCTCGGAGTCGTGGGTCCAGGAGCGGCGGTTGAGGTTGGCCGAGCCGACCATCGCCCACACGTCGTCGACCACCACGGCCTTGGCGTGCACGTAGATCGGCGTGCCCTGCTCGTTCTCCAGGTCGTAGACGGCCACCCGCCCGCCCCCGGCGCGCCGCAGGTGGTCGATGGCCCGCCACTGCGCGGCCCGGGCGGCGCGCCCGGAGATGCGCCCGTCGCGGTCGGGATAGCGGGGCACCACGATCAGCATGCGCAGCTGGGGCGCGGCCCGCAGCGCCGTCGCCAGCGCCTCGGCCACCAGCCTGCCCCACAGGTACTGGTCCTCGATGTAGACCAGCGCCCGCGCCCGGTGCAGCGCCTTCAGGTAGGCGCGGGCGATGCTGCGCTCCCCGTCGGGCGCGAACGGGGCGGGCCGGTGGCGGGCGGGGTAGGTGCGCAGCACCTGCACCGCGTGGGAGCCGAGCGTCGGCGGCGGCAGCCGCCGCTGCAGCAGTTCCAGGCGGCGCGGCTCGTGGCTGAGGCGCCGCCACATGGCCCGCAGGGGGTTGCGGTGGTCGCGCGGCGTGCGGTCCTCCCACCGCTCCTGGAAGGTCAGGTCCACGTCCAGCACGGCCGGGCCGCGCACCTCCAGTTGCAGGTCGTGCCAGGGCGGCCGGCGGCCGTACCGCGGGTCGATGCGGACCGGGTCGGCGTCGCCCAGGTGCGCGGGGGTGTCGCTGCGGCCGCGGGACAGGTCGATGCCGCCGATGAACGCGATGCAGCGGAGCTGCCGGTCGGGCATGTGGACCACCAGCAGCTTCTGGTGGTGGCTGCCGAAGCGGCGCACCCGCTGGTCGGCCACCAGCTGCCCGCCGGCCCGGTTGACCAGGGTGCTCATGACCCGGTTGGCGTCCTGGTTGAAGCGCAGCAGGGCGGGGTGGGAGCGCCACAGCAGCCCGCGGACCGCGACGCCCCGCCGGGCCAGCCCATCCAGCAGCGGGCCCAGCTCGCTGCCCGGTCCGGCCAGCGTGCGGGTGGCGTCGATGCGCCAGTCGGTCAGGTACACCCAGTCGCCGGCGCCCAGGCCGGACAGCAGCTCGAACAGGCGCGTGAAGTAGGCGGCCCCGTCGACGTGGACCTGCACCTCGTTGCCGACCGTCCACGCCCGCCCGCCGTCCCGCCCGCCGTCCCGCCCGCCGTCGATGGCCGACGCCGGGTTGTCACGCTCGGCGGCGCTGAGCAGCCAGTCCGCCGTGACGTCCGGCGCGGTCACCGCTGCTCGCGCTCGCGGTCCTCGGCCAGGTCCAGCGCCAGCACCGCCGCCAGGATCAGCAGCTCGTCCTGGCCGGGGGCGACCTCCACGGCGTAGGTGTCGCGGAGGCTGAACCAGCGCTTGGACACCGTCGCCACCGTCTGCCCGCCCCGCTCGATGCTGAACTCGTGGTCGAACAGGTCGCCGCGCACCTCCAGGTCGTCGGGGCCGGGCACGTCGATGGTGAAGCGGTCGCCGAAGGGGGTGAACAGCCGCTTGCGGACCTCGGCGGCCTGCTCGCCACCAACCTCGAGCTGGTAGGTGGGCCGCAGCGCGACCAGCTTGCGGCGCACCTGGGCGACCTGGTTGCCGTCGGGGTCGCGGATGACCAGCCGGTCGTGCAGGCTCAGCACCTTGCCGTCCACCTGCAGCACCGGCCGGCCCTGCTCGTCGGTGACCTCGGAGTCCTCGCCCAGGCGGAAGAAGCGTTCGCGGATCAGGTACCTCATCGGGATCGGTCCTCCCTGCGTTGCTCGCCGTGCTGCCGTCAGCATCGTATGTTGGGCCGGCGTCCCACCAGAACGAGCAACAGGGCCGCGCATGTCAGCGGGGGACGCAGACGAGCAGGCTCGCCGGGTCGACCTCCACCACCAGCCGGTCCAGCGGCGCCGCCACCTCACCGTCGTACTCGACGGGGTGGGGGGTCGTGCTGCGGACCTCCACCTTGCGGGCCCGCAGCGTCTCCACCCGCACGTCGCCCCAGCGGCCGCCGAGCAGGACCCGCGCGGCGACCTGCAGCCAGTCCGACAGCGAGTGGGCGCGGACGACCGCCACGTCCAGCAGGCCGTCGTCGGGACGCGCTCCGCGGACGACCTGCACGCCGGCCTTGAGGCGGCCAAGGTTGGCCACCAGCACGCAGCTGGCCCGCCGGCGCAGCACCGCCGCGTCGTCGAGGGTGAGCGTGAACTGGTCCTGCGGGTAGTGCAGGGCGGCGAGCGCGCTCAGCAGGTAGGCGTACCAGCCGAAGCGGCGCTTGAACGCCCGGGTGGCGCCGGCGACCACGACCGCGTCGAAGCC
>DASQWY010000625.1:0-2013 GCA_035640005.1 Actinomycetes bacterium | reverse complement strand
CGTATGACCGGGTGCACCGCCGCCAGGGTCTCCAGCAGCCCAATGGACATGCCGGGAGTGTACCCGCCAGCAGGGCAGGCTACGCACGCGGGCCGCCCGCCCTGGGCGGTCGCTTCCACGCCAGGGCGGCGGCCCGCGGGGAGCGCCGTCCAGCCACCACGCTCCCAGATGTTTCCTCGGGCGCCGGGCGGCAGAACTTGACCGGCGGGGCCACGGCCCCGGTGCTACCATGGCCGCGAAACTACTTAGGAAGGCTAATTAGCTGAGCGAAAGGTTTGTGGTGCCCGCCGCCTCCCGGACCAGGACCGCCGTCGACCGCGAGCTGGTCGTCCGCCTGCGCCTGGCCGTGCTGCGCCTGGCCCGCCGGCTCCGGCAGCACGGTGGCGAGGAGGTCACCCACTCGCAGTTCTCGGCGCTGTCGAGCGTGCACCGCCTCGGGCCGCTGACCCTGGGCGCCCTGGCCGCGGTCGAGCGGGTCCGCCCGCCCAGCATGACCCGGATCGTCGCCAGCCTCGAGGAGGCCGGCCTGGTCACCAGGCGGCCCGACCCGGTCGACCGCCGCGTCGCCCGCGTCGAGACCACCGTCGCCGGGCGCGCGCTGCTCGCCCGCAGCCGCACCCGCAAGGACGCCTACCTGGCCCGGCGGCTCGCCACCCTGGACCCCGCCGACCTCGCCGCCCTCGGCCGGGCCGCCGACATCCTCGAGCGCCTGCTCGAGGAGGGGCAGGAGTGACGCTCGCCGAATACGCCACCCAGCGCACCTTCCGGTCGCTGCGTGTCCGCAACTACCGGTTGTTCTTCTTCGGCCAGCTGGTCTCGGTGAGCGGCACCTGGATGCAGCAGCTCGCCCAGGACTGGCTGGTGCTGAAGCTCACCAACCAGCCGCTGCCGGTCGGGGTGACCACCGCCCTGCAGTTCGCCCCGGTGCTGGCGTTCGGCGCCTGGGGCGGCGCGGTCGCCGACCGGCTCGACAAGCGGCGGCTGCTGCTGACCACCCAGGCCACCATGGGCAGCCTGGCCCTGGTGCTCGGCACGCTGACCGCGCTCGGGCAGATCCGCCTGTGGATGGTCTACGGCCTGGCGCTGCTGCTCGGCTGCGCCACCGCCTTCGACATGCCGACGCGGCAGGCGTTCGTCACCGAGATGGTCGGTCCCGAGTACCTGACCAACGCGGTCGGGCTGAACAGCGCCGTGTTCAACTCGGCGCGGGTGATCGGCCCGGCCGCGGCCGGGGTGCTGATCGCCGCCGTCGGCCTGGCGCCCGCGTTCCTGCTCAACGCCGCCTCCTACCTGGCGGTGATCGGCGGCCTGTGGGCCATGGACCCGGAGCGGCTGTACCGGCGGCGGCCGGCGGTCGAGCGGAGCCGCGGCCAGGTCCGCGCCGGCCTGCGCTACGTGCTCGCCACCCCGGCGCTGCGCTCCACCATCCTGCTGGTGGCGGTCATCGGCACGCTGGGGCTGAACTACCGGGTGGCGCTGCCGCTGCTGGCCCGCTTCACCTTCCACGGCGGCCCCAGCGCCTACGGCATGCTCGCCTCGGTCATGGCCGGCGGCTCGGTCGTCGGCGCGCTGCTGGCGGCCCGCCGCAGCCGCCCCACCCGCCTGCTGCTGCTGGGCTCGGCGGCCGCCTTCGGCATCCTGTCGCTGGTCGCGGCGGCCGCCCCGAACCTGGCGCTGGAGGCGGTCGTGCTCGTGCCGGTGGGGCTGACCAGCATCAGCTTCGTCACCGTCGCCAACACCACCCTGCAGCTCTGCTCGGACGCGGCCATGCGCGGCCGGGTCATGTCCCTGTACGGGCTGGTGTTCATGGGCTCCACGCCGGTCGGTAGCGTGCTGGTCGCCTGGCTGGCCGGGCACTACGGCCCCCGTTCCGGGCTGGTCCTCTGCGGCGTCTCCAGCCTGGCCGCTTCGGTCGTGGCGATCTTGGTGGCCCTGCGCCGCCGCCGCGCCCCGGTCGCCGTCGCCGCCGCGGACGCCGGCCGGGCGGCCTGAGAGCGCCCGCCGTCCCGGCGG
>DASQWY010000624.1:0-4989 GCA_035640005.1 Actinomycetes bacterium | reverse complement strand
GTGCTGGCCGCGCCCGCCGGCGAGCACCGGCACGACGGGTCGGCGGCGCCCGCCGCGCCGGTCGCGCCCAGCGGCGGCGTCCTGGCGATGCGGATCGACAAGCTGCAGCCCAACGCGGTCGAGTTCCAGTGGAAGCCGGGGAACTTGCTGCTGCAGCCCGGCCGGACGGTCACCCTGCGGATCACCAACAACGACTACATGCAGCACAACTTCACCTTCAGGGCGGCCAAGGTGGCAACCAACCTGCCGGTCGGCAGGACCACCACCATCAAGCTCACCGGGCCCACCTCCGGCACCTACCGGTTCTACTGCAAGTACCACCTGCAGATGATGGAGGGCACCGTCACGGTGCCCTGAGCGGGGAGCCGACGCCATGGACACCACCCACCCGCGCGGGCGCGCAGCGCGACCGGCCGTGCTGGCGGGGCTGCTGTTCGCCCTGGTCGTGCTGGTGCCCGCCCCGGCCGGCGCGCACTCCCTGGGGGGCGTGGAGCCCAGCAACTACCAGAGCCGCGTGCTGGCCCTCCGGCCGGCCGTGCCGCAGCTGCAGGTGCGGGTCGTGGACGCCGGCACGCGCCTGCAGCTGGTCAACAGCGGCACCCGCGACGTGATCGTCCTCGGCTACCAGTTCGAGCCCTACCTGCGCGTCGGACCCGGGGGCGCGTTCGAGAACACCCGCTCGCCAGCGGTGTACCTGGCCGGTCAGCGCCGGGTTGACGCGCCACCGCCGGCGACCGCGGACCCGAACGCGCCCCCGAGCTGGCGCCGCATCGGCACCGGCCCCTCGGTCGCCTGGCACGACCACCGCGCCCACTGGATGGGCACGCAGGCGCCCCCGGCGGTGCAGCGGGCGCCCGGCGCGGTCCACGAGGTCATCCCCAGTTGGACGGTCAAGCTGCGCTACGGCGACCAGCTGGTCGACGTGGTCGGCGACGTCCGCTGGCTGCCGGGCCCGTCGCCGCTGCCGTGGCTGGTCGCGGCCGCGCTGCTGGGCGCGGCGGTGGTGGCGGCTAGCCGCACCGCCGCCTGGCGCGCGGTGCTGGTCGCGGTGACCGGGATGGTGGTGGCGCTGGACCTGCTGCAGGCGGCCGGCGCCTGGGCCGGCACGCAGGCGCCGGCCGCCGGCAAGCTGCTGTCGGTCGGCGTGTCGGTGGCGGGCTGGCTGGTCGCCGGCCTGGCCATCCGGCAGCTGCTGCGCCGGCGGCTGGAGAGCGGCCTGTTCCAGCTGCTGCTGGCCGCTGGGCTGCTGACGGTCGTCGGCGGCCTCGGCGACCTCGGCTTCCTGCTCCGCTCCCAGCTGGCCAGCGCGCTGCCCGCCTGGGCGGTGCGCGCCGCGGTCGCCGGCAAGGTCGGCCTGGGCGTCGGCGCGGCGGTCGCGGCCGGGCTGCGCCTGCCGCAGGTGCTGCTCGGCCAGGCGGGCGGCCCGCGGCCCGGCGCCCGCGACGACCGGCGGCCGGCGCTGGCCTCGGTCACCACCCTGCCCACCGCCTACGACGACCGTCCGGGAGGCGCATGATGCAGCCGGCCAACGAGATCGAGCAGATCGAGCCCAATGGCGGCATCGTCGCCGCCACCGTGGCGGCTGGGGCCGGCTGCGCGGTCCTCGGCGTGCTGACCGTGCTGTGCGCGGCGTTCCAGCCGTTCGCCGACCTGCTGACGCTGTACGCGCCGTCCGGCCCGCTCACCGGCAAGGCGACGGTCTCCACGATCATCTACGTGATCATCTGGGTGAACCTGCACTTCCGGCTCCGCGACCGGGAGCTCAGCCTGAGCAAGAGCTTCCTGGTCACCCTGACCCTGCTCGGGATCGGCCTGGCAGGCACGTTCCCGCCGGTGTACCAGCTGTTCCAGCGGTAGCCCTGGGGTGGCTGTCGCACCATGCAGTAGGATCTGGGCCATGACCAGCGCGCACCAGGTCGTGGCGGCCTACTGGACGGCGGCGGAGGCCAGGGACTGGACCAGGTTCGGCGACCTGGTCGCCGAACACGTGGTGTACGAGGCGCCGCAGACCCGCGAGCGGGTCCGCGGCCGAGCGGCCTACGTGCGGTTCAACGTCGAAGGGTTCCCCGGCGACTGGCACCTGGCGGTGGAACGGATCGTCGGCGAGGACCGGCACGCGGCCAGCTGGATCCAGTTCTCCGGTAGCAGCGGCACCCAGCCCGGACTGTGCTTCTTCGAGCTTGACGACGACGACCGGATCGCCCGGATCACCGACTTCTGGCCCGACCCGTACGAACTCCCCGCCGGACGCGCGCACCTGGTGGAGCGCTACTGACCCGGTTCCCGCGGAGGCTCAGGCCCCGGATGCGCCGGTGACCACGACCAGCACGGTCATCAGCATGGCGACCAGCAGGGCCGACAGCGCCAGCGAGGAGGTCAGCAGCTCGTCGCGGCGGCGGCGGGCGCGTAGCGCCTCGCCGCGGGTCCGCGCCAGCCAGGGCACCCCGAACGGCGCCTCCAGCAGGTGGAAGACCACCCCCAGGCAGGCGCCGTAGACCAGGTGGCCGGCCAGGGCCGCCACGGCGCCGGCGGCGGCGGCCGCGGTCCACATCGGCTCCCCGCCGAGCAGGGCGGGCAGCAGGGTGAGCGGCCCGAGGATCCACCACAGCAGCCCGTAGGCCATCCCCCAGCCCAGCGCGCAGCTGACGTCCTGGCCGAGCCGCCGGAACAGCAGCCCGTAGGAGACGCCGATCGCCACGCCGATGCCGAGGTTGATGACCAGGCCGGCCAGCAGCCCGTTCGAGCCGGTCAGCCGTTCGGCGACCGCGGGCACGCTGCCGTGCAGCATGAGCTGGGCGATGACCGCCCCGCCCAGCAGCCCCGCGGTGGCGCCGCGCAGCGCCGCGGCCAGCACGCCGCTGCCGGCGGTGGCACCGGGGTAGGCGCGCAGGTGCTCGGAGGACAGCAGCGGCGCCAGCCCGTCCAGCCAGCCGCGGACCAGCGCCACCAGTACCCCCAGCAGCAGGTAGGCGGGCAGCCCGCCGAAGCCGGCCCTGGCCTCCGGCACCGACCAGCGCAGCGTGCCGTCGCCCAGCAGCGGCAGCACGGTGAGCCCGCCGACCAGCCAGGCGACGAACCCGTACGCCTGGCCGCGGACCACCGCCGCCCCCGCGCCGCGCAGCGGCCGCGGCGACAGCAGCGACTGGGCGACGCCCAGCAGCGGGCCGAGCGGCAGGGCCAGGCTGCGGCCGTCCAGGGCCGCGCGCAGCAGCAGCGCGGCCAGGCCGCCGGCCAGCGCGCCGCGCAGCAGCGCGCCCGCGTCCAGGCCGCGGCCCTCGCCGCCGGGCTGGTCGGGCCGCCCGGCCAGCACCACGAACACCACCGCGGTGGCGGCCCCGCACAGCAGGTGGCCGACCAGGCTGGGGAACGCCCGCTGGGCGCTGGCCAGGTCCCACGCCGGCGGCCGGCCCAGCGCCAGCGGCAGCAGCGTCAGCGGCCCCAGCCACCACCACAGCGCGTCGTAGGCCACGCCCAGGAACAGCAGCTCCGCCGCGCCGCAGCGCAGCCGCCGCACCAGCAGCCCGAAGCCGGCGCCGACCACCGCGAACACCGCAAGGTGCGCGAGCAGGCCGGCCCTGGACGGGCCGGCGCGCAGCAGCGACGCCACCGTCGGCAGCACGCCCACCCCGCCGGCGGCGGCGAACACCAGGCTCCCGGCCATCCCGGCGGGCGCCCCGGCCGCCACCACGCGCACGACCGAGCCGCGCCCCCCGGCCGGGTTCATGCGGCCGGCCGACCCGCGCGGCGCCCGGCCGCAACCCTCCCCCGCCGTTCCCCGGCCAGCAGGACGGTGTCCCGTGGGAAGAACAGCTCCATGCTCCAGTCCAGCAGCACCCGCAGGCGCTTCTCGACCCGGGGCAGCTTCCACAGGTAGACCCCGCGCCACAGCAGCCAGGCGAGCAGCCCCGAGAACCGCAGGCCGCGAAGCTCCGCCGCCGCGCTCTGGTGCCCGAGCGGGACCATGAAGCCGAGGCTGCGGAACCGGAACGGCTCCGGCCGCCGCCCGGTCATCGCCGCCACCACGTTCTCGGCCACCGCCTTGCCCTGCCGCACCGCGTGCTGGGCGGTCGGCGGGCAGGGGGCGCCGCCGCGGCGCAGGTCGGGGACGCGGGCACAGTCTCCCAGCGCCCAGACGTTGCCCGTGCCCCGCGCGCGCAGGGTCGGCTCGACCACGACGGCGCCGTCGCGCCTGGCCAGCGGCAGCCCGGCCGCCAGCGGGCTGGGCCGCACCCCGGCCGCCCAGATCAGCGTGCGCGCCGGCAGCCGCTCGCCGTCGCTGAGGGCGACCACCTCCTCGCTGGCGCCGGTCACGGTGACGCCGAGCCGCAGCTCGATCCCGCGCGCCCGCAGCTTGCCGTGCGCGTGCCAGGCCAGCCGGCTGGACAGCTCCGGCAGGATGCGGTCGCGGGAATGCACCAGCACGAAGCGGGGCTCGGCCGGCCGGACCTGCGGGAAGTAGCGCAGCACGCTGTGGACCAGGTCGAACACGCCGGCGATGGCCTCGGTGCCGGCGAAGCCGCCGCCGGCGACCACGAAGGTGAGCCAGCGGCGCCGCTCCCGCGGGTCGGGCTCCAGGTCGGCCTGCTCCAGGGCGCCCAGCACGTGCTCGCGGAGCCGCACGGCGTCCTCCAGCGTCTTCAGCGTCCAGGCGACGTCCGCCACCCCCGGCCGGTCGTTCACGCTCGGCACGCCGCCGAGGGCCAGCACTAGGTGGTCGAACGGCAGCGACTCGGGGGCGCCCGCGCCGCTGCGCAGGTACACGGTGCGGGCCGCCAGGTCCACGCCGAGCACGTCGGCCTTGCGGAACCTGGTGCGCGGGCAGGCGGCGCGCAGCGGGACGCTGACGTGGCCGGCCTCGACCGAGCCGGCCGCCACCTCCGCCAGCATCGGCGTGAACAGCAGGTAGTTGCTCTGGCTGACCAGCGTCACCTCCAGCCCCGGCGTCCACGGCAGCAACTGCTCGAAGCGGCGGGCGGCGCTCACCCCGCC
>DASQWY010000623.1:0-5267 GCA_035640005.1 Actinomycetes bacterium | reverse complement strand
GCCGGCACCGCCAGCAGCCGCCACCAGCGCAGGTTCATGCCCGGTCTACACCCGCCGGGACGGATCGGTTCCGCGTTCTGGTGCACCATGGCGGCGGAGGAGGTGCCGGGCATGAGGTTGGCGGACCGCATGGGGCGGCTGGGGACCGAGTCGGCCTTCGACGTGCTCGCCAGGGCCAAGGCGCTGGAGATCAGCGGGGCGAAGGTCGTCCACCTGGAGATCGGCGAACCGGACTTCGCCACCCCGCCGCACATCGTCGCCGCGGCCGACCAGGCGCTCGCCGCGGGCTTCACCCACTACGTCCCGGCGCCGGGGATCCTGGAGCTGCGGGAGGCGGTGGCGGCCTACCTTGAACGCGCCGGGCGGCTGCGCACCAGCCCCGACCGGGTGGTGGTGACCCCGGGGGCCAAGCCGATCATGTTCTTCACCATCCTCGCCCTCTGCCAGGAGGGCGACGAGGTCCTCTACCCCGACCCCGGCTTCCCGATGTACCAGTCGATCGCGGCCTTCGCCGGCGCCACGCCGGTGCCGGTGCCGCTGCGGGAGGAGCACGGCTTCCGCATGGACCCGGGCGAGCTCGCCTCGCTGGTGACCGCCCGGACCAGGCTGGTGATCCTGAACTCGCCGCACAACCCGTGCGGCAGCGTGCTGGCCGCCGAGGACGTGGAGGCGATCGCCCGGTTGGCGATGGAGCGCGACCTGGTGGTGCTCAGCGACGAGGTCTACACCGACATCCAGTACGGCGGCGCCTGCCCCAGCGTGCTGTCGGTGGAGGGGATGGCCGAGCGGACGGTGCTGCTGGACGGCTGGTCCAAGCGGTTCGCGATGACCGGCTGGCGGCTGGGGTTCGGGGTGGTCCCGCCGGCGCTGGTGGAGCCGGTGACCCGCCTGGTGGTCAACTCGGTCTCCTGCACCTCCGCGTTCAGCCAGCTGGCGGCGATCGCGGCGCTGGAGGGGCCGTGGGAGCCGGTGGAGCGGATGGTCGCCACCTTCCGGGAGCGGCGGGAGGTGATCGTGGCCGGGCTGAACCGCATCCCCGGGTTCGCCTGCCAGCAGCCGGGCGGCGCGTTCTACGCCTTCCCGCGGGTCCGCGACCTCGGCCTGCCCGCCGCGGACCTGGCCGAGCTGCTGCTGCTGCGCGGCGGCGTCGCCTGCCTGCCCGGCACCGCCTTCGGCGCCGGCGGCGAGGGCTACCTGCGCTTCTCCTACGCCAACTCGGTGGAGCGGATCCGCCAGGCGCTGGACGCGATCGGGCTGGTGGCCGGGGACCTGGCCGGCGCCTGACGGCGGCGGCTCAGGCCTCGCCGGTCAGCACCGCCAGCCCGAACTCCTCGTCGGTGGCCAGCTCGCCCACCACCGACCAGCCGGCCTCCCCGACCAGCCGCCGCAGCACCGCCCGCTCGCGGCGGTCGACCCGCTCGCGCCTGGTCATCGAGGTGACCGAGCCGGTGAGGACCAGCATCCGCGCCGGCGTCCGGCGGATCACCTCCAGGGTGGCGCGCTGCTGGCGTTGCAGCACCGGCACCAGCTTCAGCAGCAGGGCGACGTCGAAGCGGGCCAGGCCGGCGGGCCGCGGCAGCGGCTCCCAGCCGCCGGCGAGGTCCAGCCGCACCGGCAGCAGGCGCCCGTCGCCGCGCGCCTGCGCGTAGGCGGCCAACGCCTCCACCCAGCCGGGGTGCTTGTCGACCGCCGCGTAGGCGGCGACGCCGCTGCCGGCGCCGTCGAACGGGAACAGCAGCGGGTACAGGCCGCAGCCGACGTCCAGCACGCTGGCCGGCCGGCCGATGAGGGCGAACAGCTGGCGGTGGAAGGCGTCCAGCTCCCGCAGCCGCTCGCGGGTGCTGACGTGGCGGCTGGCGAGCGAGCGCAGCAGCCGCTCCCGCTCCGGCCCGGCGGCCGACGCGCGCAACCGCTCGGCGTCGCCGCCGTCGTCGCCGTCGGCCGGCTCCCGCTGGTAGCGCCGCAGCTGGTGGTAGACGTGGCGCCGGACCGCCGCCGACAGCGTCCTGAACTGGCGGGTGCCGCCAGCGTCCAACCGCCGCACCAGGTCGCGCTCGCGGGCCAGGGCCTCCACCACCAGGCGCCTGGCCGTCTCGCCGTCCACCCGGTACCTGCGCAGCACCGGCCCGAGCAGCTGCTCGACCAGGGCGTCCGGCGGCGGCTCGGCGGGCCGCTCAGCCATCGCGCGCCTCCCAGGCCTTGCGCAGCAGGCTGTCGGGGAACCAGGCGGCGTTGACGTCCACGAGCTGCTCGAGCATGGCCTCCAGCGTGCCGGCGCGGTGGGCGTCGCCGGCCGCGCGCACCGTGTCCAGGATGGTCCGCAGGTTGTGGGCGGCGAGCGCCGGGGTGTCGGCGAAGATCGTGCGGATGTCGGACCGCGTCGCGCAGGCCGGGCAGCGGCACGCCCACTCGCCGGCCAGCAGCGGCCCGGGGTCCTCCAGCGCCCCGTAGGGGGTCATGTAGCGGCCCTTGCGGGCGTAGTGGACGTAGGAGGAGGAGTCGAACACGTCGGCGCCCCAGAGGACGAAGAACGGCAGCTCCAGCGGGTCGCCGGCGCCGTACACGTGGATCGGCACCGCCGCGCCGGCCCGCTCGCGGGCGGCGCGGACCACCTGGCCGGCGAAGCTCAGCTCGTGCCGGCGGGTGAAGAACGGCACCAGGCTGCCGATCGCCAGGTAGCCGACGCCAAGGCGCAGCATCTGGTCGGTGCCGCGCCGGCGCAGGTCGAGGAAGCGGCCGCCCTGCTGCACGCCGGCCAGGACCGCGCGGGTGACGTACCGCTGCGCCTCCCGGACCCGCTTGGCGGTCGCCTCCAGCTTCCGCTCGGCGGTGGCGCGCGACTCCCCCGGCGGCGTGACCAGGTCCAGCGGCGACACGACGTCCGACCCGATGGCGTCCTGGAAGGCGACGATCGAGCGGTTGGACAGCAGCAGCCGCCTGGTGAACGCCTGGAACGCCCCGGAGTCGGTCATCACCAGCCGGTCGAAGCCGAGGTAGTCGTGCAGGTCCTGCTCGCCGCGGAGGCGCTCGCGCAGCTCCCGGCGCTTGTAGAGGAAGTAGGCGTTGACGATGCAGCCGCGGACCGGCGGGTCGCCGCCGAACGACCGGACGTCGGGCGCGTCCGCGTTCTGCTGGTAGACCGGCAGGAACAGGGGCAGCGCGACGCTGCCGCCGCCGGCGGTGGTCAGGGTCCGCTCGGGCGCCGCCATCAGCCCGACCGGTGGGGGATCGGGTCGACCGCGCCCGCCTCGGCGAAGCCCTTGCGGCGCAGCAGGCAGGCATCGCAGCGCCCGCAGGCGGCGCCGTCCGGGGAGGGGTCGTAGCAGCTGGAGGTGAGGCCGTAGTCGACCCCCAGCTCCAGGCCGCGGCGGATGATCTGCGCCTTGGACAGCGAGATCAGCGGCGCGTGGACCAGCAGCCGCCTGCCGCCCTCGACCGCGGCCCTGGTGGCCAGGTTGGCCATCTGCTGGTAGGCGCGCACGTACTCCGGCCGGCAGTCCGGGTAGCCGCTGTAGTCGACGGCGGTGACGCCGAGGAAGATGTGGTCGCAGCCGAGCACCTCGGCCCAGGCGAGCGCGAACGACAGGAAGATGGTGTTGCGGGCGGGCACGTAGGTGACCGGGATGCCGTCGCCGATGTCGGCGGCGTCCTCCCGCTGCGGCAGCGGCAGGTCGCCGGTGAGCGCGGAGCCGCCGAAGGCGCGCAGGTCGATGTCGACGACGCGGTGCTCGCGGGCGCCGAGCGCGCGGGCGACCCGCTCGGCCGCCCGCAGCTCGTGGTCGTGGCGCTGGCCGTAGCGGAAGCTGAGCGCGTACGCCTCGAACCCGTCCGCGGCGGCGATCGCCAGCGTGGTGGTGGAGTCCAGCCCGCCGCTGAGCAGCACCACCGCGCGTGGCGCGGCTCCTGGTCCTGCGGGAGGATGTGGCATGCGCCTGTTCGACCTCCGGGTGGCGTCGCACCGCTGGGGCCTGGTCGCCCTGGCCGGCTACGTCGCCACGATCTTCGCTGCCAACTGGGCGATCGTACGCTACGGGCTGGTGCCGGTCGGCTTCGGGCTGACCGCCCCGGCCGGCGTCTGGTTCGCCGGGCTGGCCTTCACCCTGCGGGACCTCACCCAGCGGTCGCTGGGCGCCGCCACGGTGGTGCTGGCGATCGTGGCGGGCGCGGCGCTGTCGGCGCTGGTGGCCCCGCGGTTCGCCCTCGCCAGCGGCACCGCCTTCCTGTTCTCGGAGTTCGCCGACTTCGCCGTCTACACCCCGCTGGAGCGTTCCCGCTGGCTGGCGGCGGTGGCCCTGTCGAACACCGTCGGGCTGGTGGTCGACTCGGCCCTGTTCCTGTGGCTGGCGTTCGGGTCGCTGGACCTGCTCGCCGGCCAGGTCGTCGGCAAGCTGCTCATGACGGTCGCCGCGGTCGCCGCCCTGTGGGGGTGGCGCCGTGCCCGCGGCGAGGCCGCGCCGGCCGGGCCCTGACGCTCCCGGCCGCCGCCGGGCGCAGGCGCGCCAGCACCGCCGGCAGGGCGCCGGTGTAGACCACGGCCAGCCGCTGGGTCGCGCGGGTGAGGGCGACGTACAGGTCGTTGCCGCCGCGCGGGGAGCCGCCGAGGATGGCGGCCGGCTCGACCACCACCACCCCGTCGAACTCCAGCCCCTTGGCGCCGGCGACCGTCAGCACCGCCACCGGTGCGTCGAGGGCGGCGGGGCCCTGCTCGACGGCGACCGTCCCGGGCAGGGCGGCGGCCAGGGCCCGGCCGAGCGGCTACAGCAGCCCGGTGGGGACGATCACGGCGAGCTTGCCGTCGCCGACCGCCGCCGCCTCGGCGGCGACCACCCCGGCCAGCCCGCCGGCCAGCCCGGCCGGGTCCAGGCGCAGGCTCCACGGGGCGATCCCGGCCGCCCGCACCGACCTGGGCGGCTCGCGGCCGGGGTCGACGCTGGCCAGCACGTCCGCGGCGACCGCCATGATCTCGCTGGGGGTGCGGTAGTTGACCGTCAGCCGCTCCTCCCGCCAGCGCCCGGCGGCGTGCGGGTCCAGCGCCCGCGCCCAGGAGCTGGCGCCCCACGGCGCCCCCGTCTGGTCGACGTCGCCGACCACGGTCATCGACCGGCTCGGGCTGCGGCGCGCCAGCATCCGCCAGGCCATCGCCGACAGCTCCTGCGCCTCGTCGGCGATGACGTGCGCGAACGTCCAGCCGCGGTCGTGGCGGGCCCGGTCGGCGACGGTCCCATCCCCCGGCCGCCCGCACCGACCTGGGCGGCTCGCGGCCGGGG
>DASQWY010000622.1:0-11478 GCA_035640005.1 Actinomycetes bacterium | reverse complement strand
TGGGCGGCAGCGCCACCGCCGGCGGGCCGGTGGTCGACGGCGCCGGCGTGGACGCGGGTGCGGAGCTGCCGGGCTCCGCCCGGGTGCCGCTGGGCGCGGGGGCGCCGGGCGCCTCGGTGGTGGTGGTCGGCCCCTGAGTGGTGGTCGGCCCCCGGGTGGTGGTCGGCGCCGTGGTGGTGGTCGGTTCGGCGCTGCTGGGCCCCCGGGTGCTGGGCGTGGTCGGCGCCTGGGTGGTGGTGGTGGTGGTGGGCGCGGTGGTCGTGGTGGCCTCCGAGCTGCTGGACGGCTGGCTCGAGGCGGTGGCGGAGCTGGACGACCCCGACCCCGAGCCGGGGGCCGGCTCGGCCAACCGCGGCGCGTCGCCGGCGACCTGCGGGCGCCACGCCGGCCGCCGCAGGGGGCCCGTGGTGGTGGTCGCCTGCGCGCCCGGCACCTGGGGGGCGCCCACCCCGGGGACCCGGGCGGCCGGGCCCAGGCCGCGGGTCGGGGAGGCCGCGGCCGGCCCGGCGGCGGCCAGGGTGCCGCCGCCGACCATGGAGGTGGCGAGGGTGACCGCCACCGCGTGGTCGGCGACCCGCCGCACCAGCGGCAGGGTGAACCAGCCGACCGCCCTGGCCGCCGCCGGCAGCCGGGTGAGGCCGGCCAGCAGGTACAGCAGGCTGGAGGCCAGCAGCCAGTAGGCCATGGCCAGGCCGACCAGGCGCAGCAGCGCGCCGAGCACGTCCTGGACCGGGCTGGCCAGCAGCCAGTGGACCGGCCGCTCCCAGTCGACCTGGAGGGCGTGGAAGTGCCCCAGCCAGTGCAGCGCCAGCACGCCGGCGGCTTCCAGCCCGAGCATGGCGAGCAGCGCCGCCGCCCTGCGGAGCGGCGCGGACCGGCCGGACGTCACCATCGCCTGCCTGCCTTCTGGTCCTCCGGTGCGCCCGGCACCGGGGTGCATCGGGCTCCCGACCCTCCGCCGTCCGGGGCACCCCTCCGGGGCTCCCCGGCCCGGCGGCGCCGTGCGGGTCAGGATTGGGACAATATACACAAGTGCGTCGAGTCTGTGCCACCCACCCTCGGGTGTCAACGCGGTAGCATCGCTCGCCGAGCCGGCAAAGGGAAGGAAGGGGTGCCCGTGCGAGTCGCCCTGCTCACGCGCGAGTACCCGCCGGAGGTGTACGGCGGCGCCGGCGTCCACGTCGAGTACCTGGCCCGCGAGCTGGCCCGCCTGGTCGACCTGGAGGTCCACTGCTTCGGCGGCGACCGCGGCCCCGCCCGGCCGGGCGGGGTCAGGGTCACCGCCTACCCGACCTGGTCCGCCCTCGAGGGTGGCGGCCGCCACCTGGGCGCGCTCCGCACGGTCGCGACCGACCTGCTGCTGGCGGCCGGGGTGGAGGGCGCCGAGCTGGTCCACAGCCACACCTGGTACGCCAACCTGGGCGGCCATCTGGCCAAGCTGCTGTACGGCGTGCCGCACGTGGTCACCGTGCACAGCCTGGAGCCCCTGCGGCCCTGGAAGGCGGAGCAGCTCGGCGGCGGCTACCACGTCTCCACCTTCTGCGAGCGGACCGCGCTGGAGGCGGCCGACCGGGTCGTGGCGGTCTCGGCCGGCATGGCCGCCGACGTGCTGGCCACCTACCCGGCGGTCGACCCCGCCCGGGTGCGGGTCATCCACAACGGCATCGACTCGGCGCAGTACCGGCCCGACCCGGGCACCGACGTGCTGGAGGCCTACGGGGTCGACCCGGCGCGCCCGTCGGTGGTGTTCGTGGGCCGCATCACCCGCCAGAAGGGCGTGCCCCACCTGCTGGACGCCGCCCTGGTCTTCGACCCGGCCGCCCAGCTGGTGCTCTGCGCCGGCGCGCCCGACACGCCCGAGCTGGGCCGCGAGGTCGCCGCCAAGGTCGAGCGGCTCCGTCGGGAGCGCGGCGGGGTCGTCTGGATCGAGAAGATGCTGGAGCGCCGCGAGGTCGTCCAGCTGCTCAGCCACGCCACCGCGTTCGTCTGCCCCTCGGTCTACGAGCCGCTCGGCATCGTCAACCTGGAGGCCATGGCCTGCGAGACGGCGGTGGTGGCCAGCGCGGTCGGCGGCATCCCCGAGGTGGTCGCCGACGGCGAGACCGGCCTGCTGGTGCCGCTGGCGGAGGACGCCGCCGGCGCCGGCCCCCGCGACCCCGCCCGCTTCGCGGCCGACCTGGCCGCCGCCGTGAACCGCCTGCTGGCCGACCCGGCGCTGGCCGAGCGCATGGGCAGGGCCGGCCGCCGCCGCGCGGTCGAGCGGTTCGACTGGGCCGCGGTCGCCGCCGACACCGCCGCCCTCTACGCCGAGCTGGTCCCCCCGGCGGAGCCGCGGCCGTGACCGACGTCTACCGGACGCCGGAGGCGCGCTTCGAGGGGCTGCCAGGCTTCGACCTGGCGCCGCGCTACCGCCAGGTCGGCGGCCTGCGCCTGGCCCACGTCGAGGAGGGCGACGGGCCGCCGGTGGTGCTGCTGCACGGCGAGCCGACCTGGTCGTTCCTGTGGCGCAAGGTGATGGCGCCGCTGCGCGAGGCCGGCTGGCGCTGCGTCGCCCCGGACCTGGTCGGCTTCGGGCGCTCGGACAAGCCCACCGACGACGCCTGGTACAGCTATGACCGCCACACCGAGCTGGTCGCCAGCCTGCTGGACGACCTCGACCTGCGCGACGTGACCCTGGTGCTGCACGACTGGGGCGGGCCGATCGGGCTGCGCCTGGCGGTCGAGCGGGCCGACCGGGTCGCCCGGCTGGTGGCGATGGACACCGGCCTGTTCACCGGCGACCAGCCGATGAGCGAGGCGTGGCACCGCTTCGCCGCCTTCGTGGCGCGCAACCAGGACCTGCCCGTCGGCTTCGTCGTCCGCCGCGGCTGCGCCACCGACCCGGGCGACGAGGTCGCCGCCGCCTACGACGCGCCGTTCCCCGATCCGGCCGCCAAGGCCGGCGCCAGGGCGTTCCCCGCGCTGGTCCCGCTGGCGCCGGACGCGCCCGGCGCCGCCGCCGGCCGCCGCGCGCTGCAGGCGCTGCGGACCGACCGGCGGCCGCTGCTGCTGCTCTGGGGCGAGCGGGACCTCCCCCTGCCGGTGGCCGCCGGCGAGGCCATGGCCGCCGCCCTCGGCCGGCCCCCGCCGCGCCGGGTCGCCGGGGCCGGCCACTTCCTGCAGGAGGACAAGGGCGCCGAGGTCGGCGCGATCATCGCCGACTGGCTCGCCGGCGGGGGCGGCGGAAGGTCTTGACCAGCCAGCGGAGGGTGAGCAGGCCGGCCACGGCGAGCAGCTGGCCGCGGACCGCGACCCGGCTGAGGTCGAAGGCGGGCTGCCAGCTCACCCGCCCGTCCCTGATCACGTAGGCGCCGACCGGGCGGGCGGTGAGCCCGACCCCGCCGCCGCTCCCCTCCCCGCCGCCGGCCTCGCGGCTGGCCTGGCCCAGGCCGAGCCCGCCACCGGCACGGACCTCGGCGGCCGGGATGATCGTGACCCCGTCGCGCTCGTACGGTTCGCCGTAGACCCTGCGGACGGTCGCGTTGTCGGTCAGGCGGGCCAGCAGGTCCGGGACGGTCGCCATGTCGCCTCCTCGGGTGGGCACCGACGTCCAGTGTGCCCGCGACCGCGGTCAGCCGCCGCCGGTCCTGCTGACCTGCCGGGAGTAGGCGGGCAGGCCGCGGTCCCGCAGCTCGTCCCTGTGGTCGTTGGCCTGGCTTCTGGAGCTGAACAGGCCGCTGTAGACCGCGTACGGGGTCTGGAGGGAGGGGAAGTCGTCCTGGCGGAGCACGGCGGCGTCCTCGACGCCCTGGGCGCGCAGCTGCTGCGCCCTGGCCTCGGCGGCCGCGCGGTCGGTGAGGCTGGCCAGCACCACCGTCCAGAAGGCGTCCGGCATCGTGGTGGTGGTGGTCGCCCGGCCGCCGGCGGGCACCGACCCGCCGTTGGCCTCGGCCTTGGTCCCCGCGGCCGCGGAAAGGCCGATGGCGATACCGGCGAGGAGGCCGACCAGCGCGCTCACGGCCGCCATCGCCGGCCCCGGCCTCGGCCAGCGGGTGTCGTACATGGCGTCTGGCACGCTACCCCGGGGCAGCCGGCGCGCTCAACTCACGCCGGCCGCCCCGGCCCGCCCTCAGAGGCGACCCAGGCCGGGCCGGAACGCCCGGCCCAGGCTGTGGTCGGCCGCGTCCCGGCTGGTCAGCGCCGGCAGCCCGAAGCGGTCCTCGATCATGGCCAGGACCGACACGGTGTCGTACTGGGTGTGGTCGACCGCGGCCCGCTGCGGCAGCAGCGGCGACAGCACCATCGCCGGGATGCGGGTCCCCGGCCCCCACTGGTCGGAGACCCCGGGGGCGGTCGGCGGCGGCACGTGGTCCCAGGCGCCGCCGAACTCGTCGTAGGTGACCACGATCGCGGTCGACTCCCACTGCTTGCGGTCCGCCTGGATCGCCTTGATGAGGTTGACCAGGTGCTCCTCGCCCGCGCCGATGCTGGTGTAGCCGGGGTGCTCGTTCTCCTGACCCACCGGCTTGACGAACGAGACAGCAGGCAACCGGCCTGCGCTCGCCGCCGCCAGGAAGTCCTGCTCGTCCTGGAGGTGGGAGCGGCCGGGCTGCCCCTCGCCGTAGTCGGCGAAGTAGTTCAGCGGCTGGTGGTGGAACTGGAACAGCACGTTCGGGCAGTGGGGGAAGGTGGCGGTGGCCAGGGTGTCCGGGTCGGAGCAGGTCGGGCCGCCGCCATTGGTCCAGCCGCGCCCGCCGACGTTGCCGGCCGCGTTGTCCCAGCCGCCCGCGTACCAGGCCCAGGAGACGCCCTTGGCCGACAGCTCGTCGCCGATGTTGGCGCTGTGCAGCGGCGGCAGCCGCCTGGCGTCCGCCGTCCCGGGCGAGAACGGCTGCGAGAACGGCTGGATGGTGTTGACCGCCCAGTCGCCGCAGACCGTGCCCGGCGGCGGGGTCGGCGCGCCGGCCGGCGGGGCGCAGGCGCCACCGGCGCCGGCCGCCTCGGTCAGGGCGCCGTCCTTGACCCCGCCGAGCTCAGGATGGGCGGGATCCCACAGGGTCGCGGGGTGCAGCGGGTAGCTGTTCGGGTGGCCGTCGGTGCCGACGATCGAGTGCAGGTCGTTGGCGCTGCCGTCGCTGGGCGTGCTGCCCTCCCAGGCGGGCGTGGCCGCCGCCACCAGCCACTGGTGGTTCAGGAACGACCCGCCGAAGGCGCCCTGGAAGAAGCGGTCGGCGATCACGTAGCGGGGGGCGTGCGGGTCGCCGGTCAGGTACTGGTACAGCGGCAGCTGGGTGGTGTCGTAGTAGCCCTGGGTGAGGCCGACCGCGTCGCTGCCGGCCGTGTAGCGGTCCATGCGGCCGCCGTCGATCTGGTACTGCTCCTGGTAGAAGCGGTGCACCAGGTCGCGGGTGCAGCCGCCCGGGTCGCCGCTGCCCTTCGGCACGCCGTTGGCCGGCGCGAACGGCGCCGTCGGCGTGGGGTGGTAGCAGGTGGTGTCGGTCGGCGCGATGTAGCGGCCGATGTCGAAGATCTGGTTGGGGAAGGCGCTCGAGAAGGTGCCCCCGGTGGTGTTGCTGCAGGTCGGCGGCAGGCTCGCCAGGTTGACGTCGTCCTGCAGCAGGCACTCGAACGGCTGGCCGGCCGTGTCGACCTGGGTCTGGCGGGGTGTCCGCGAGGGGGGCGTGCGGATCCCGTTGACCCCGGGCCACAGGCCCCAGAGGTTGTCGAAGGAGTGGTTCTCCTCGTAGACCACGACGACGTGCTTGATGCCGGCGAGGGGGTCATGGGTGTGCCCCCCGGCCTGGGCGACGCCCGGCGCGACCGCCGCCGCCATGACGGACAGGAGCAGCGCGCAGGCCGCGACCGCCAACGATCGTCGCATCCGTCTCCCCTCCCATGGGACCCGGGCATCCCGTGGCGGGGACGCCGCAGGTGCGGACGATACGGCTCGAACGGGGCGGCGTAAAGGGAACGCCGGGGACTTGTGGATGACCGCTAGAAGGGCGCTGAAAGAGCCAAACGAAGGTACAAGGTGGCGGCTTCAGGACCAGGTCAGGGCCTCGCGATCAGGACCGGCCGGCGGCGGTGGAGGCTCTTTCAGCGCCCTTCTAGGGCTCGCGCGCCTCCGCGGCGGCGGACTACGCTCAGTTGCGCAGGCTGCGGCAAGGAGGCGGCATGGGCCCGTACGAGCAGCAGTTCCGGCGCAGCATCGAGGATCCCGAGGGGTTCTGGCGGGACGCGGCCGGGGTGGTCGACTGGTACCGGCAGCCCGAGCGGATCCTCGACCGCAGCGACGCCCCGTTCTTCCACTGGTTCGTCGGTGGGGAGCTGAACACCTGCCACAACGCGCTCGACCGCCACGTCGAGGGCGGCCGGGCCGAGCAGCTCGCGCTGGTGTACGACTCGCCGGTGACCGGCGTGGTGCGCCGCTACACCTACCGGGAGCTGCTGGACCAGGTCGCCCGCTTCGCCGGGGTGCTGGCCGGCCTCGGCGTCGGCAAGGGCGACCGGGTGGTCGTCTACATGCCGATGGTCCCCGAGGCGGTGATCGCCATGCTGGCCTGCGCGCGGCTGGGCGCCGTCCACTCGGTGGTCTTCGGCGGCTTCGCCGCCAAGGAGCTGGCGCTGCGGATCGACGACGCCCGCCCGCGGGTGGTGGTCGCCGCCTCCTGCGGGATCGAGGGCCCTCGGGTGGTCGAGTACAAGCCGCTGCTGGACCGGACCCTCCAGCTGTGCGAGCACCAGCCCGAGGCGTGCGTGATCCTGCAGCGCCCGCAGGCGCCGGCAGCGCTGGTGGCAGGCCGCGACCTGGACTGGGCGGCGCTGATGGGCGGCGCCGAGCCGGCCGCCTGTGTGCCGGTGGCCGCCACCGACCCGCTCTACGTCCTCTACACCTCCGGGACGACCGGCAAGCCCAAGGGGGTGGTGCGCGACAACGGCGGCCACGCCGTCGCCCTGCGCTGGACGATGGAGAGCGTCTACGGCACCCACCCCGGCGAGGTGTACTGGGCGGCCTCCGACGTCGGCTGGGTGGTCGGCCACTCCTACATCGTCTACGGGCCGCTGCTGGCCGGCTGCACCACCATCCTGTACGAGGGCAAGCCGGTGGGCACCCCCGACCCCGGCGCCTTCTGGCGGGTGATCGCCGACCACGGCGTCAACACGCTGTTCACCGCCCCGACCGCCTTCCGCGCCATCAAGAAGGAGGACCCCAAGGGCGAGCACCTGGGCCGCTACGACCTGTCGCGGTTCCGGGCCCTGTTCCTGGCCGGTGAGCGGCTGGACCCCGACACCTACCACTGGGCCAGCGAGCTGCTCGGCGTGCCCGTGATCGACCACTGGTGGCAGACCGAGACCGGCTGGGCGATCGCGGCCAACTGCCTCGGCATCGAGGCGCTGCCGGTCAAGCCGGGCTCGCCGACCAGGCCGGTGCCCGGCTGGGACGTGCAGGTCCTCGACGAGGGCGGCAACCGCCTCGGCGCCGGGCAGGAGGGGGCGGTGGTGGTGCGGCTGCCGCTGCCGCCGGGGTCGCTGCCGACGCTGTGGCAGTCCGACGACCGCTTCGTCTCCTCCTACCTGGCCCGCTACCCGGGCTGGTACCTGACCGGCGACGGCGGCTACGTCGACCAGGACGGCTACCTGTTCGTGATGGGCCGGGTCGACGACGTCATCAACGTGGCCGGCCACCGCCTGTCGACCGGCGCCATGGAGGAGGTGCTGGCCACCCACCCCGACGTGGCCGAGTGCGCCGTGATCGGCGCCGCCGACCAGCTGAAGGGCCAGGTGCCGGTCGGGCTGGTGGTGCTCAAGGCCGGCGTGGAACGCGACCCGGACGAGCTGCGCGCGGAGCTGGTGCGCAGCGTCCGCGAGCAGATCGGCCCGGTCGCGTCGTTCAAGGACGTGGAGATCGTGGAGCGGCTGCCGAAGACCCGCTCGGGCAAGATCCTGCGCAAGACCATGCGCAGCATCGCCGACCGGGAGCCCTACCAGGTCCCCTCCACCATCGACGACCCCGCGATCCTGGACGAGATCGAGCAGGCGTTCCAGCTCAGGAGGGGTGCGCCATGACCGAGACCGGCACCGACACCGGCATCACCCAGGACGAGCTGCAGCTCGCCGCCCGCAACCACGGCATGCCGCTGGAGGCGCTGCGCTACGACGTCACCCCCGTCGGCCTGCACTACCTGCTGATCCACTTCGACATCCCGGCGGTCGACCCCGGCAGCTACCGGCTGGAGGTCGGCGGCCACGTTCGGCGGCCGCTGGCCCTGTCATTGGAGGAGCTGCGCGCCCGCCCGGCGGTCACCCAGGCGGTGACGCTGGAGTGCGCCGGCAACGGCCGGGCGCGCCTGCAGCCGCGGCCGGTCAGCCAGCCGTGGCTCAACGAGGCGGTGGGGACCGCCGAGTGGACCGGCACGCCGCTGCGGCCGCTGCTGGAGGAGGCCGGCATCCTCCCCGGCGCGGTCGAGGTGCTGTTCGGCGGCGCCGACCGCGGGGTCCAGGGCGAGGTCGAGCACGACTACGAGCGCAGCCTGCCGGTCGCCGAGGCGCTGCGCGAAGAGGTGCTGCTGGCCTGGGAGGTCAACGGCCAGCCGCTGCCGCCGCAGCACGGCTTCCCGCTGCGGCTGCTGGTGCCCGGCTGGTACGGCATGGCCTCGGTCAAGTGGCTGCGGCGGATCGCGGTGGTCACCGAGCCGTTCCGCGGCTACCAGCAGGCCTCGACCTACCTGATCCAGCAGTCCGAGGACGACCCGGGCGTGCCGGTGACCCGCATCGAGCCGCGCGCCCTGCTGATCCCGCCCGGCATCCCCGACTTCCTGACCCGCCGGCGCTTCCTGGCGCCAGGGCGCCACCTGCTCAGCGGGCGGGCGTGGTCGGGCCGGGCGCCGCTGGCCAGGGTCGAGGTCAGCACGGACGGCGGCCGCAGCTGGCGGGCCGCCGAGCTCGGCGAGCGCCGCTCACGCTGGGCGTGGGCCGCCTGGTCGCTGCCGTGGGAGGCCACCCCCGGCGAGCACGAGCTGTGCGCCCGCGCCACCGACGAGTCCGGCGCCACCCAGCCGCTCGAGCAGCCGTGGAACGTCGGCGGCATGGCCAACAACATGGTCCAGCGGGTGGCGGTCACCGTCCGCTGAGGGGCCGGGTCAGCCCTCCGGGTCCAGGTCGGGCACCACGTGCAGGGTCTGCTCGCGGACGCCCTGGTCCTGGTCCGGGTGCTCCGGGCGGTTGGCGAGCCGCACCACCGAGGCCCGGAAGGCCAGCACCTTGTCGACGACCTCGTCGAGGCTCTCGGCGACCACGTACCTCGACCCGTCGACCAGGGTGAGCACGGTGTCCGGGGTGGCCTCGACCCGCTCGATCAGGTCGCTGTTCAGTGCCATGGTGGGCCCGTGCAGCCGGGACACGACGATCATCGGGGCTCCGTCCTCCGAGGTGCTGGCGGCACCGGTTGGTTCGGCAGGCCGGGCCTGGACCTGAGGAAGCCCGGCTACTCCAGCCAGAGGAGCGGCGACATCCGCTGCGAGGCGGCGCGCAGCCGGGCCTCGACCCGGTCCATGGCGCCCCACAGCTCCTGCGCCTGCCGCTGCAGGGCGAGCAGCTCGGCGTCGTCGCAGACGTCGTCGTCGACGTTGCGCACCAGGTCGTGGCGGTAGTCCTCGACCGCGCCGCGGAGCGAGAGCGTCTTGTCCGCGAGGCTGCGGAGGTCGAGCGCCAGCCGCCGGACGAACATCGGTTCGGTCATCTCTCACCCTCCACGACCCCACCCGCCATGGTGCGAAAGGAGCATAGCGCCTTGAAGGGAGCAAGGGGATGGAGGTTCACGGCGACCACAGCGAATTGTTACCCGGTCATTGCCGGTCGATCGAATCCGCTGCTCAGGCCGTCGCCAGCTGGTGCGCCCGCTGCACCAGCGGCTGCGGGGTGGCGCTCAGGCGCGCCTGGTAGTCGGAGGCGGAGGCGATCGCCGTGTAGTAGGCGGCCTTGCGGCGCGCGACCCGGCCGGCCGGCCGCGCCTCGGGGGCCAGCACCTCGGGATCGAGGTGGGCGTTCATCCCGTCGCGGAGCAGCAGCAGCGCCTCGGCCCGCAGCTGGGAGACGCGCGACTCGGTGACGCCCAGCTCGGCGGCGAGCTCCTGCATCGGCCGCTCCTCGTAGAAGTAGCCGATCACCACCTGGCGCAGCCGCTCCGGCAGCGCCAGGATCGCGTCGGTCAGGTAGGCGCGGCGCTCCCGGTCCACCAGCACCTGGTCGGGCCCCAGGTCGCCGCTGGGCAGCAGGTCCTCGGCGTCGCCCTCGACCGCGATCGAGTCGTAGTTGAGCACGGTGGCGCGGTGCACGTCGTCGGCCAGCCTGTGCAGGGACGCCTCGTCGGTGCCCAGCTCGGCGGCGACCTCGGCCGGGGTCGGCGCGCGGCCCAGCCGCACGGTCAGCTCGTCGGTGGTCTGCTGCACCCGGCGGGCGCGGCTGCGCACCGAGCGGCTGGCCCAGTCGGAGCCGCGCAGCTCGTCGAGGAGGGCGCCGCGGATGCGGGTGGCGGCGTGGTGCTCGAAGCTGACGCCCCGCTCGGGGTCGAAGGTGCGGGCGGCCTGGGCGAGGCCGAGCATCGCGGCCGACTCCAGATCGTCCCGGTTGACGTGGCCGGGAACGCGGCGGGCAAGCTCGTTGACGGCCTGGTGGACGAGGGGCAGGTTCTCGCGGACGAGCTCGGCCTCGGCGTTGCTCCGGTCGGTGCGCACCTGGGTGCTGTGTGGGCTCATGCTCGGTGTCTCGGCCACGGAGCGTGGTCACTCGATCAGCCGCCGGAACGAACCTCGTCGGCCGCCGACCCCCCGAGCAGGCCAGGCGGGACCACCGTGAATGACTAGTCACCGCCTCAAGGATCGGGGGCGGCGGCCGACACCTTTGGGGTGAGCACCGGGTTGGGGCAGCGCTGGCGCGGCGCGGTCGTGGTGGACGACTGGGCCCTTGTACGGCTTGGCGTCCGGGCCGTGCTGGCCTCGCTGCGGGTGCCGGTGCTGGCTGACGCCCCGCTGGCCAGGGAGGGGCTCAGGGCGGCCGGCGCGGACGGGGTCGACCTGCTGGTGCTCGGCCGCGTCAGCGACCTTGCCGCCGGGGAGGTGGTGCGCTCGGCCAAGCGCCTCCCCCGACCACCATGCGTGGTCACGCTGGTGGAGCGGGCGGAGCGCTCCGAGCTGACCGGGCTGCTCGGCAGCGGCGTCGACGGCCTGCTGCTGCGCTCCGCCAAGGCCGCCGAGCTGGAGGAGGCGCTGGCCGGGCTGCAGGCCGGCGAGCGGGTGGTCGACCCGGCGCTGCTGCCGCTGCTGGTGGGCTTCGTCGACCTGGTCGCGGCCGAGACCGGCCCGCCGGGCCCGCTGACCGTCAAGGAGCGCGAGGTGCTGGCCCGCCTGGCCGACGGCTGCTCCAACCAGGCGATCGCGGCCGCCCTGCACGTGTCGCAGGCGACCGTCAAGACCCACCTGACCCACATCTACGAGAAGCTCG
>DASQWY010000621.1:0-3865 GCA_035640005.1 Actinomycetes bacterium | reverse complement strand
CGCAAGGGCGCCTGGTTCACCGACGCCGCCGGGTCGCTGGCGCGGTCGATGCCGGGGATCCGGGCGGTGGTCTACTACGACCAGGGCGGCCGCTGCGACTGGCGGCCCGAAACCTCCGCGCCGTCGATGCAGGGGTTCATCGGCTTCGCGCGTGACCCGTTCTTCGGGACCGCGGACGCCGCCCCGGCGACCACTACCACCACGGTCGCGCCGACCACCACGGTGGCGCCGACCACCACCACCGTCCGGCCCACCACCACCGCGCCGGCGACCACCGCCTCGCCTCCCGCCGGGTGCGCGGCCGGCGGCGGGGTGGCGATCGGCACCGCCGACAACGCCCAGCGCGTCGTCGACGCCCACCCCGCGGGCACCACCTACCTGGTCAAGGGCGGCACCCACCAGAACAACTTCAGCGTCCGGCCCAAGTCCGGCGACGGCTTCTGCGGGGAGCCCGGCGCGGTGCTGGACGGCGGGCGCAGCCTGCTGACGGCGTTCTCCGGCGGCGCCACCAACGTGACCCTCGACTCGCTCACCGTCCAGAACTACAACAGCGGCAAGCAGGGCGCGGCGATCCAGCCGGAGTCGCACGCCAGCGGCTGGGTGGTCCGCAACGTCTCGGCCCTGCACAACGCCTGGGCCGGCCTGCTGGTCGCCGACGGCATGCGGATCCTGGGCGGCCACTACAACGACAACGACCAGCTCGGGATCGGCGGCAACGCGGCGACCGGGATCCTCGTCGACGGGGCGGAGATGGCCCGCAACCACACGCTGCACGCCAGCTGCCTCTGGGAGGCCGGCGGCATGAAGTGGGACTTCGGCCAGGTCACCATCCGCAACGCCTGGGTCCACGACAACGACTGCCGGGGGCTGTGGGCGGACATGAACGCCCACGACGCCCTCATCGAGCACAACCTCGTCGAGCACAACCTGGCGGAGGGGATCTTCTACGAGATCAGCCAGGACGCCGTCATCCGCGACAACCAGGTCTACCGCAACGGCTACGTCGCCAACGGCTGGTACTGGGACGCCGGCATCAACGTGAACGCCAGCTTCAACGTTGAGGTCTACGGCAACCGCCTGTCCGGCAACTACAACGGGATCACCGGCGTCCAGCAGGACCGGCCGGACTCCACCCCGCCGGCCCACCTGCTCGACAGGGTTCACGTCCACGACAACCTGATCTGCGCCACCGGCGGCGGCGGCCACCCCACCGGGGTGGTGGCCGACAACGGCGCCAACCTCGCCGCCCGCGACATCACCTTCAGCGGCAACACCGTCCAGTCGGCCGCCTGCCAGCAGTAGCACGCCTGGCACCGCTAGCTCGCGTCGCGGGGAGCTCGGGGGGCGCGCCGGCTGGGGGCCGGGCGGGTCCGCGGCTCCAGGTCGATCACCCGACCGCCCTCGGGCGCGGGCCACAGCCGGTCGTAGGCGGCCAGCAGCACCGGCGCCGAGTGCTCCCAGGCCAGCACCGAGCGCACCCGCTCCCGGCCGGCCCAGCCCATCCGCTTGCGGCGGGCCGGGTCGTCCAGCAGCTCGGCGATGCGCCGGGCCAGCTCGCGCTCGCGGTTGGCGGTGGCGAACAGGGCGGCCTCGCCGGCCGAGACGCGGTTCTCGGTCAGCTCGTAGCCGACCACCGGCAGGCCGAAGAACATGTACTCCATGACCTTGTTCATCGTGCTCCGGTCGGACCAGTCGTTCTTCGGGTCGGGGTCGACGCCGAGGTCGGCCGAGGACAGGATGCGGCACAGCTGCTCGTCGCTGACCCGGCCGGTGAAGGTGCACAGCCCGGCGACGCCGAGCTGCTCGGCGTAGGCCTTGACGCTCGGCTGGTGCGGGCCGCCGCCGACCAGCACGCAGTGGAGGTCGTCGCGGCCGAGCTCGTCGCGCAGCAGCTTCACCGCCCGCACCAGGTGGTCGACGCCGTCCTGCTTGCAGATCTCGCCGAGGTAGACCAGCAGGTGCCGCTTGCCGTGGCGCCAGGCGGGGTCGGTCGGGTAGGCGCGCAGGCGTACCAGGTCCGGGCCGGAGCGCACCACGTACACGTCGCCGGGGGCCACGCCGCCGCGTTCGACCGCGACCCGCTTGTGGCTCTCGTTGGTGGTCACGACCAGGTCGGCGGCCCGGAACGTGCGGCGTTCCAGCCAGCGCAGCCCGGCCAGCGCCGGCCCGCCCGAGGCGCCGAACTTCGCCTGGTACATCTCGGGCGACAGGTCGTGGTGGTCGAACAGGAAGCGCTTGCCGAGCAGCTTCCAGAACCGGGCCAGCGGCCAGTAGGTCTCGGGAGGGTTGCAGACGTGGAGCACGTCGAAGCCGCGGCCGCGCAGCGCCACCCGCACGCTCTTCATCGCCGTGCGCAGGAAGCACCAGAGGAACTCGACCACGAAGCCGGCCGCGCCCTGGGCGTCCACCGGCAGCCCGTAACGGTAGACGTGGACGCCCTCGAGCACCTCGAACGAGGCGGTGTAGCCCTTGGCCTTCGGGCAGATGACGCTGACCAGGTAGCCGGCCCTGGCCAGGGTGGTCGCCTCCAGCCACACCCGGCGGTCGAAGGGGACCGGCAGGTTCTGGACGACGATCAGGACGCGCCGGCGCCTACCAGGCCTACCAGCAGATGCCATCGTAGCCGTCCCCGCCGCTGCGCCGCGGCACCACGCCGACCAGGTCCACCACCCGCCGCCCGGGCGGCGGGTCGGCGGCGACCGCCCGGAAGGCCGCGTCGTCGTTGCCGATCACCAGCGTGCGGGCGTGGTCGACGACCTCGTCGATGCTGGCAAGCAGCAGCTCGGCGATGTGCGGGATCTGCTCCAGGATGTAGCTCTTGTTGGCGCCGACCAGCTTGGCCAGCTGCACGTTGCGGTCGTAGACGCGCACGTCGTAGCCCTTGCCGATGAGCCGCTCGACCAGCTCGACCATGGGGCTCTCGCGCAGGTCGTCGGTGCCGGCCTTGAAGGCCAGGCCGAGCACGCCGACCTGGCGGGCGTCGGCGGCGACGACCAGCTGGAACGCCCGCTCCAGCTGCTGCTGGTTGCTCGGCAGGATGGCGTTCAGCACCGGCAGGTCCAGGTCCAGGGTGCGGCCCTGGTGGCGCAGGGCGCGCACGTCCTTGGGCAGGCAGGAGCCGCCGAACGCGAACCCGGGCCGCAGGTAGGCCGGCGACAGGTTCAGCTTGCGGTCGGCGCACAGCACCTTCATGACCTGCTGGCCGTCGAGCCCCTGCGCCCTGGCCAGGCTGCCGATCTCGTTGGCGAAGGCGACCTTGAGGGCGTGCCAGGCGTTGTCGGTGTACTTGGCCATCTCGGCCAGCTCCAGGTCGGTGTGGACCAGCGGCGCGCCGGGCCGCGCGGCGATGGCGGTGACCAGGTCGCGGACGCCGTCGTCCAGCGCGCCGACCACCACCTTGGAGGGCTCGCGGTAGTCGCGAAGGGCGCTCCCCTCGCGCAGGAACTCCGGGTGCACGCAGGCCGGCACCGCCCGGCCCGCCAGCCGTTCCAGGGTGGGCAGCACCACCTGGCGGGTGGTGCCGGGCAGCACGGTGCTGCGCACCACCACCACGAACGGCGCCTGATGCCTGCGCAGCACCTGCCCGATGTCCTCGACGACCTGGCGCAGGTGCGCGAGCTCCAGGCTGCCGTTGGCCCGGCTGGGGGTGCCGACGCAGACGAAGGCGACGTCGGTGCCGGCGACCGCCTCCACGCAGTCGGTGGTGGCGCGCAGGCGGCCGGCGGCGACGCCGGCGGCGGCCAGCTCGGCCAGGCCGGCCTCCACCACCGGCGAGCGGCCCTGGTTGAGCAGGTCGACCTTGAGGGGGTTGGTGTCGACGCCGACCACGGTGTGGCCGTCGGCGGCCAGGCAGGCGGCCGACACC
>DASQWY010000620.1:0-6629 GCA_035640005.1 Actinomycetes bacterium | reverse complement strand
GGGCGGCGACCGCCACGGCGAGCGCGCCGGGCAGCAGCACCGCCAGCGTCGCCGGCCAGGTGAAGCGCTGGAAGCTGCCGGCCACCCAGGCGTAGACGACCGCGGCGGCGACCCGCACGGCGGCGGGACCGCCGTGTCCCTCCAGCACCCGCGAGCTCGTCGCCATGGCGCATTCTGCCGCCGCCCCGGCCGGCCCCGCCATGCCGGCGGGGCGGCCGGGTCATGCGAAGCGGTCGCCCCCGGCGAGGAACCGCCCCGGATACTCCGGCGGCAGCCGGCTGGGGCCGTCCAGCAGCGCCAGCTGGGCCGGCTCCAGCCGCCAGCCGGCGGCGCCGAGGTTGTCGTCGACCTGCTCGGGCGTGCGGGCGCCGAGGATCGGCGCGGTCACCCCGGGACGGGTCAGCAGCCAGTTGAGCGCCACCTGGGCCATCGAGCGCCCGGTCTGCCGCGCCACCCGCTCGACCGCCTCGACGATCGCCCAGTTGCGCGCCGTGGCCCGCCGGCCCCACGCCTCCTCGAGGTCGTCGGCGGCCTCGGCGATGCGGCTGTCGGGGGGCGGGGGCGCGTCCCGGTGGTACTTGCCCGACAGGAACCCGCCCCCGAGCGGGCCCCACGGCAGCACGCCGAGCCCGGCGTCCAGCGCCGCGGGCAGCACCTCCCGCTCGATGTCGCGGGTGACCAGCGAGTACTGCGGCTGGATGGTGACGAACGGCTCCCAGCCGTGGTGGCGCTGCAGCCCGGTGGCCTTGGTCACCTGCCAGCCGAAGAAGTTGGAGATCCCCAGGTAGCGCGTCTTGCCCTGGTGGACCAGGTCGTCGAGGGTGGCCAGCGTCTCCTCGATCGGGGCGTAGGCGTCCCAGGCGTGCACCTGGTACAGGTCGACCCGGTCGGTCTGCAGCCGCCGCAGGCTGGCGTCGATCGCCCTGGTCAGGTGGACCCGGCTGCTCCCGCGGTCGTTGGGGCCGTCGCCGGTGGCGAAGTGGCCCTTGGTGGCCAGCACGACCTGGTCGCGGCGGCCCTTGAGCAGCCGACCGAGCACCTCCTCGGAGCGCCCGCTGGCGTAGACGTCGGCGGTGTCGACGAAGTTGCCGCCCGCCTCCAGGTAGGCGTCCAGCATCCTGGCCGAGGTGGCCTCGTCGGCCTCGCGGGCGAAGGTCATCGTGCCGAGGCACAGCTCCGAGACGAACGTGCCCGTCCTGCCGAGCGGCCGTAGCTCCATGTGCGGCCTAGCCGACCGGCGCCGCCGCGCCCGGGACGTGGCGGGCGGCGAAGCGGAGCAGGACCTCGGTCTGGCGGATGCGCTCGTCGACCACCAGGGCGCCGTGGCCGGCGTCGAAGCGGTCCAGCTCGTGCTCCTTGCCCAGCTCGGTCAGGCGGCCGGCGTAGTTCAGCACCTGCTGCAGCGGGCAGCGGGTGTCGTTGTCGCCGACCATCAGCAGCACCGGCGTCTTGACGCTGGCGGCGTGGGTGATGGGCGAGCGGTCCACGTACAGGTCGTGCTGCTCCTCCGGGCCGCCCCCGAACAGGCTGCGGTCGAACGCCTGCAGCGCCTCGGCCTCGTCGGCGTAGGCCGACAGGTAGTCGGCCACCGGCACCACCGCCATGGCCGCCCGCCAGCCGTCCGGCACGGTCCCGATCGCCTGCAGGGTGACGTACCCGCCCCAGGAGGCGCCGGTGATCACCACCTGGTCGGCGTCGGCCAAGCCGCGCGCGATCAGGTCGTCGCGGCCGGCGACCACGTCCTCGATCTCCGGCCGGCCCGGGTCGCCCTCGAGCGCGTCCTGCCACGCCTTGCCGTACCCGGTGGAGCCTCGGTAGTTGACCAGGCCGACCGCGTAGCCGTGGTCCACGAACGCCTGCACCTCCGGGTCCCAGGCGTCGGCGTCGTGGTGATGAGGGCCGCCGTGGACCAGCAGGGCGGTCGGGTACGGGCCGGGCCCGGCGGGGGTGGCCAGGAAGCCGTGGACCCGGTCGCCCTGCCGGTTGGCGAACTCCCAGCTCTGGTAGGCGACGCCGGCGGGGGCGCTCGGCCCGGGCGGCCGCAGCACCACGCCGGTCCCGCCGACCGCCCGCACCTCCGGGGCGGTCGCGCCGGAGGAGCGGCGGTACCAGACCTCACCGTCGGGACGGACCCTGGCGCTGGTGATCGAGCCGGGCTCGTGGTCCAGCCGCCGCAGGCCGCCGGTCAGGTCCAGCCGGTACAGCTCGTCGCGGCCGAGGTGGGTGTGCCGCAGCAGCAGGGCCGAGCCGTCCGGCCACCAGTCCGCCACGTCGACCTCGCCGGGCAGGTCGACGTCGAGGTCGACCCGCTCGCCGGCGAGCGGGTCCCAAACGGCCGGCCGCAGCCGGCCGGAGCGCTCGTGCAGCAGCGCCAGCCGCGGGTCGCCGGCGACCGGCGAGAAGCCGGCCGCGAACAGCCCGTAGCCCTCGCCGTCCCACAGGTCGGCGAGCGGCGCCATCGCCCGCAGGTCGAAGGCGCGCAGCGCCGGGTGCAGGTTGTCGCCGTGCTCGGCGTGGTGGACGACCAGCAGGCGCCCGTCGCGGGAGAGGTCGGCGACGTCGACGTTCTGATCGTGGCGGTACAGCTCGCGGGAGGCGCCGCCGAGCTCGCCGACGCGGACCGCGAAGCCGTCGCGGGTGGCCAGGCCGAGCGCGACCCGGCCGGCTGGCCCCAGCGCCAGGCCGGCGCTCCAGGCGGGCTCGACGTCGCCGAGGACCGGCGTCACCTCGCCGCCGTGGAACGGCTGCAGCAGCCAGCGGCCGATCTCGTCGCCCTTGGAGTCCTCGAACCAGGCCACCCCGGCGCCGTCCGGGGTGGGCGCGCAGGCGATCACGCCGGTCGGGTGGTCGGTGACGCGGCGGTGGCTGCCGCCCGCCCGGTCCCAGGCGTGGACCTGCCAGGAACCGGACAGGTTGGACGCGTAGACCAGGCGGTCGGGGTCGTCGATCGCCCAGCCCGGCAGGGTGAGGTTGGGGGCGCGGAAGCGCTGTTTCCAGGGTGGCTCGGTCATCCCCGCATCCTACCGGACCCTCGGGACCGCAAAGTCGCCGGGAGGCACCCGGTCAAGCTGGGCCTTTCCGGCAAGGGTGATATCTGGTATGCATCGCTGGCAGCAACGTCGCCGGGAAGGGGACGCAGCCATGCCGTTGCCGCCGTAGCAGCCCAGCCCCTGCTGCGTACGCCGCACCATCCCCCTTCCCGAGCGAGGTCACCTTGCTGAACGTGCTTCGTCACCGCGCGAGCCGCACGCTCGCGGCGGCGGTCCTCGTCGCCGGCATGGCGCTGGCGGTGCTGCCCGCGGCGGCCACCCAGGCCGCCGCCACCGGCCGGGTCCACCCGGCCGTCGGCGTCCGCCCCCACTACCGCAACGCCGGCAAGCCCCACACGGCCAGCAGCCAGGTGCTGTTCAGCTGCCAGCTGCCGAGCGCGGACGTCACCTGCTACGGCCCGTCCCAGATCCAGAACGCCTACCGGTTCACCCCGCTGTACAGGGCCGGCATCACCGGCAAGGGGCGGACCATCGTGATCGTCGACGCCTTCCAGAGCCCGCCGATCCGTGACGACCTCGCCCTGTTCGACCAGACCTTCGGCCTGCCCGACCCGAAGTTCACGATCGTGGCGCCGGACGGCCTCACCCCGTTCGACCCCAACGACGCCAACCAGGTCGGCTGGTCGGCCGAGATCTCCCTGGACGTCGAGTGGGCGCACGCGATCGCGCCGGACGCGGCCATCACCCTGGTGCTGGCCAAGTCCAACGACGACGCCGACATCCTGAGCGCCACCAGCTACGCGGTCGACCACGGCCTCGGCGACGTCATCTCGCAGAGCTTCGGCGAGGCCGAGCAGTGCATGGCCCCGGCGCTGCTGACCGCCCAGCACCAGCTCTTCGCGCGGGCCACCGCCAAGGGCATCACCCTGGTCGCCTCCTCCGGCGACGACGGCGCGGCGCAGCCGTCCTGCGACGGCAGCTCGCTGATCAAGGCCGCCTCCACCCCGGCCAGCGACCCGCTGGTCCTGGGCGTCGGCGGCACCCACCTGCGCGCCGACCTGGAGACCGGCGCCTACCACTCCGAGACCGCCTGGAACGACGAGTTCGGGGCGAGCGGCGGCGGCTTCAGCGTCCTGTTCGGGGCGCCCGCCTACCAGCAGGGGCTGCACCTGCCGAGCCGCGGGGTGCCGGACGTGGCCTACAACGGCGACGTGAACGGCGGCGTGCTGGTCGCCTTCGGCGTCAACATCGGGCCCGGCACCGGTCCGGGCAGCTTCTTCATCTTCGGGGGCACCAGCGCGGGCGCGCCGCAGTGGTCGGCGCTCACGGCGCTGACCACCCAGCTCAACCACGGGCGCGTCGGCTTCCTCAACGGGGTCGTCTACGCGATCGCGGAGAGCCGGCTGTACGCGGCCACCTTCCACGACGTCACCAGTGGCAACAACAGTTTCGAGGGCATCGCCGGCTTCAAGGCCAGGAAGGGCTGGGACGCGGTCACCGGCTGGGGCTCGCCGATCGCGGCGACCCTGGTGCCGTTGCTCGCCGCCGGCCGCTGAGCCGGGCGGGCTGACCGGGGGCCGGGCGCCTGCCGAGCCGGTCACGTACCCGCGGTGCGCGCCGTCACCGCCTCCTGTCGCCACAGGTGGGCATGGCGCGACACCGGTACATGACCGGCTCGTCAACGATCCAGCGGGGTCACCTCGATCCTGAAGGCGATCGTGAAGGCGCCCGGCTCCGCGTCCGGGCCGGGCGCGCCGCCGTCGCCCGGCAGGCGGCTGCGGTAGCGGTGCTCGCCGCGGCCCCAGTCCACCAGGCCGCTGTAGGGCTCGCGGACCACCCCGCCCGGCCGCTCGTCCGCGCCGCTGCCGCTGACCGAGACCTCCAGCACCGCGCCGGGATCCTGGACCAGGTCGAAGCGGCAGGAGACGTCGAAGGCCTTGCCGTCCTCGACCTCGGCCAGCCCCTCCTCCGGCCAGCGGGCGGTGAGCTCGCCGGCGGCCAGGCGCAGGCCCAGCCGCCCGGCCAGCGCAGCCGCGTCCTCGACCACCAGCTCGGTGAAGGTGAGCGTCACCCTGGTCCTGCGCAGCGGCGGGACCACGGTGACGCCCACCTGGTCGACCACGCCCGGCTCGCCCGGCGGGACCGTCAGCCAGCGGCCGGCCTCCGACCGGTAGCCGGCGACGATCAGGTAGCTGCCGGCGACCGTGCCGAAGGCGTCGCTGGACTTGAACAGGGCGCGTTCCTCGCCCGGCTCCAGCGGGGTGGCGTCGCCGTCGCCGCCGAGGTAGCGGTCCAGGTTCTCGCCGGCGGGGCCGCGCACGGCCAGGCGCAGCTCGGCCAGGCGCGCCCGGTAGTCGCCGTAGTTGCGGACGGTGACCTGGGCGACGAAGTTGCCGCCGAGGGTCGGCGTCCAGGAGTTCACCCAGATGCCCTTGGCGGCGGCCAGGTCGACGTACGGCGGCCGCTCGGCCGCGTAGTCCTGCACGAACAGCCCGCGCCAGGGGCCGCCGGAGGCGCTGGAGGAGACCTGCTGGTGGTCGCGTCCGGCGGTGAGCACCACCTCCTCGTCGGGGTGGTGGCTGTCGTACACCAGCACGCGCATGGTGCCGGCGCCGTCCTGGTCGTAGCCGTAGGCGACCACCTGGCGGTTGCGGGCGACCTCGGCGAGGCCGCGGGCGGCGACCAGGCCGAGCACCACCGGCCGCCCGGCCTCGATGCTGCGGCGCAGGCGCGGCAGCTCGACCTCCCGGGTCCAGGCGGTGACCCCCTGGTAGGACCAGGTGGGGTGGTCGGCAGCCAGCGACCAGGTCACGAACTGGCGCGCGCTCCAGGTGGCGAAGCTGTCGAACAGCCGCTTGTAGAGGTAGTCGGCCAGTCGGCTGCCGTCCTCGGGCACCGCCCGGTCCGGGAAGTCGGCCGGCCGGTGGGTGGGCACCGGCAGCCCCGCGAACCAGTAGTCGAGGGCCGCGAAGGCCATGCCGCCGCAGCGGCCGTCGGTGGCCACCTCGCCGAAGCCGGGGATGGCGACGATCTTGTCGACGAAGTCGTTGGCGAAGTGGAAGCCGTGGGCGCGCGGCTCGAATCCGGTTCTCGGCACAGGCCCCCCCTGTTCGACGGCGACCGGACGAACGGCGCGATCCTCGCTCCTGGCAGGGGACATCGCAAGGGTTTCGGGGCGGCGGGTAGGCTTCCAGAGGGGGATCGGGCCAACGCGAAGGAGCCACCATGCGCGACGTCGCCCCGAACATGACCGACTACCTGGCCACGCGAGCGTCCTTCCGGCTGGAGGTGCCCGAGACCTGGAACTACGCCCGCGACGTGGTCGACGCCTGGGCGGCCCGGGAGGCCGGCAAGCTGGCCCTGCTGGCGGTCGGGCCCGACGGCGGCAACCCCCGCCGCTCCAGCTTCGCCGACCTGTCCGAGCGCTCCAACCGGGCGGCCAACTTCCTGGCGGCCCAGGGGGTCCGCAAGGGCGACCGCGTGTTCGTGATGCTGCCGCGCATCGCCGACTGGTACGACGTGGTCCTCGGCTGCATCAAGCTGGGTGCCGTGCCGATGCCCGGGACCACGCTGCTCACCCCCCGCGACATCGCCTACCGGATCACCCGCTCCGACGCGGCCGTGGCGGTGGTCGACGCC